>JAKDNC010000830.1 GCA_030452025.1 Nocardioides sp.
TCTCGCGGGTGACCATCGCGGTCTGGCCCACGAGGGCGTCGCTGCCGTCACGGGAGAGAGGCGGGAGTTTCAGGTGCCGTTTCGCGACGGGTCGCACAGCGAGGAGACCGAAGCCGCTCGCGGCGGCGAAGACGAGGAACTGGATGGGGACGGGCGCCCCGAGACCGGCTGCTACCGACGCACCGAGGGAAGCCCCCGACAGAAGGCCGAACGCCAGCGTCAGCGTGAGGAACTCCGTCACGCCGAGGAGAACCGCTGCCGTCAGCCAGACCAACCACCACATGGGACTTCCCATCCGCCAAGGATTTGCTCCAGCCTACTGCCGAAGGGGTGAGAGCGCGTTCGAGCGGCTGGGACGTGCGGCTGGGACGTGCGGCTGGGACGTGCGGCTGGGGACGTGCAGGCGTAGGACGGCGCCGGCCACACGGACGAACAGTTGGGCCGAGAACCGTCGACTTCGCGCGTGAAGCGTCCGAACTGTACGTCCCGATGGTCGCTGGCCGTGCGCCATCTGTCGCGCCCCTGCGGTGATCGTCGAGCGTGGCGTCGGGACGGCTGCCTGCCCCGGGCCGCTAAGCAGACCTCCATTCCCAGCCTGTCCGTGCCCTCTGGAATGCTGGCGCCCACAGCGAGCAGGGGAGGTGGCAGGCCATGAGTGAGATCGCAGGCGAGTTGACGCGGGTCAAGGACGCCTTCGCGCAACCGACCCTGACCTTGCTCCACCAGCGCCAGGCGCCCGTGGTGATCACGATCTTCCGCGCCGCGTTCGGCCGCAACAACAAGCCGATCCCGACCGCGCGGCTGCACACCCAGGTCGAGGAGCACCTGGCCGAGATCCGGCTGGCGGGGGAGTCCGACGTGCCCAACGGGACCGCCCGAGACATCTGCCAGCGGTGGATGCGCGGTCAATGGCTGGTGCGCTCGATCGACGACGCCGGTCACGAGGTGTACTCGCTGACCTCGCACGCACAGCAGGCCCTGGAGCTCGTCAAGGGCCTCGCGCGTGACCGGGCCACTCTCAGCGAGCATCGGATCTCCACCATCCTCGGCACCGTGCGTCGATTCAACGCTGAGGCCAACCCCGACCGCACTGCTCGGGTGACCCTGCTCAACGAGGAGATCGCCCGGCTCCAGGGCGAGCGTGACCGGCTCGTCGACGGCGCCGAGATGGTCAGCGCCACCGAGGCCTACATGTCCGAGGGCTTCACCGAGCTGCTTTCGTTGATCTCGGCGCTGCCCAGTGACTTCGCCCGTGTCGAGGAGCGGTTCGCCAAGATCCGTGGCGAGATCCTTGCCGCCTTCCGGGCTGAGGACCGCCCGGCCGGTGAGGTGATCGACGACTACCTCGCCCGCGCTGACCGGCTGATGACCGCTACCCACGAGGGGCGTGCCTTCGAAGGGGCTTTCGCGCTGCTGCGCGATGACGCCCTGGTCACCCAGCTCCGCGAGGACCTCACCGACCTGCTCGAGCACCCGATCTCCGACCGGATCCTCGGCGACGCAGATCGCGGCGAGCTGCGGGGGACGGTGCGACTGGTGCGCGACGGCCTGGATCGGGTGCTCACGCAGCGCTCCCGGGTGACCGCCACGTTGAAGGAGTACATCGTCTCCCACGACGCCGCACGCGACCGTGAGCTCGAGCAGACGCTGCGCCAGGTGGAGTCCGAGCTGATGACGTGGATGCA
>JAKDNC010000831.1 GCA_030452025.1 Nocardioides sp.
CCGTCGATGGACTCGCGGATGAGGTCGGCGTGACCGTTGTGGCGGGCGTACTCCTCGATCATGTGCAGCATGATCCAGCGGAGGCTGAACGGCTCGTCGCTGCCCCGCTCGCGGCGCACCGAGAGCGTGTCAAGGCCGTTGTTCGCGAGTGCCTTCTCGATGATCCGGTCCGAGGCGGTGACCGCGTCGTCGAAGAGTCGGAGGAGCCGCTCGGGGCTGTCGTCGACGGCGCTGTGCCAGTCCCAGTCGCTGTCGGCGTCCCAGTCGACGTCGCGCCAGTAGTCCGCGTCCTCGTTTCCGAGGAGGACCACCGAGAGCCAGTTGTCCTCGACCAGGGCGAGATGCTTGAGCATGCCGCCGAGCATCATCGTCGAGGGGGCCAGCGTGGCGTTCAGCTGATCGTGGGTGAGGCCCTCAGTCTTCATCCGCAGAGTGTCACGGTGGTAGTCGAGGAAGGCCTTGACGGTGACAGCCTCGTCGGCTGCCGGGGGTGGGTCGATGCGCTCGGTGGAGGTCATGTCGATCACCGTAGTCGCGGCCGGTCAGCCAATGACACCGCTTTTCGGGTCCCGGTCGGTGATGCAGTAGTCGGATCCCGCCGGGTCACGGAGGACCGTCCACTCGCGGTGTTCGGCGATCAGCTGTGCACCGAGGATGGCGTGGCGGCGCACCTCGGCGGGCCGATCCTCGGCTGCGAAGTCGAGGTGCGTCCGGACGCTGCCCGAGGCTTCGCCGAGCCGTTGCGTGAGCAGCCGGATCGGCACTTCGGGCGGGCGTTCGAGGAAGCCGAACTCCTCGCTGATCGGCGAGGGCTGGTGCTCCCAGGTGGTGAGCGCGGACCAGAACCCGCACTCCTCGTCATACTGGCTCGACGGGATGTCGAGGCAGACTTGGTCCAGGAGGCTGGTGCTGCCGTCGTCCCAGATGGTTGGCGCGGGCCTCGTCGAGGCGGGGTGGGAGACGAAGCAGAAGGGGAGGCCGCCGGGTGAGGTGAGGACGACGTGTCCACGGTCTGCGACCTCCGTGGCGCCGAGCCCGATGGCCCGGTCGGCGCTCCGGCGCGGGTCGATGACGTGAAGGTCGAGGTGCACACGTGGCCCGCCGTCGTCGAGGCGTTGGACGCGGACGAAGTCGTCGCCGTCGGGCGGCAGCAGCGAGAGGAACTCGCGGTGGTCCCCGCGTGGCACGGAGCGGTGGCATCCGGTGGTGGACTCCCAGAACCGCACGGCTGGCTCGTGGGTCCCGGCCGGCAGGTCGAGGAAGGCGGAGATCCAGAACGGGAGTTCCATGCCGATACCGTACGAGCATGTTCGGTGTTGGTCAGTGTCCATGTGGCAGCGGCTCGTCCTATGACGCATGCTGCGGCCGCTTCCATCGCGGTGCGGAGTTGGCGGCGACAGCGCACGAGCTGATGCGTTCGCGGTACGCCGCCTATGCCGTCGATGAGCTCGACTATGTCTTCCGGACCTGGCATCCGCGGACCCGCCCGGCCGTCCCCAAGGCGCAACCGGGCACCACGTGGGTGGCGCTCGAGATCCTCGATGTCGTTGATGGTGGCCCGGATGATGACACGGGGATCGTGGAGTTCCGAGCCCACTTCCGTACGCCGGCCGGAGCCGACCTGCTGCACGAGCGCAGCACCTTTGAGCGCCGCGCCGGTCGCTGGGTCTACGTCAGCGCA
>JAKDNC010000832.1 GCA_030452025.1 Nocardioides sp.
GGACCGATCCATAAGGGTGCCCACGACCACGATGGCCTCCACGTCGCACTGGCGCGCCTGCTCGACTGCCTTCGCGAGCGCTTCGCGCGACCAGCGTCGCAAGGCGTTGCCCCAGGCGCTGCCGAGTCCTGGCCACCCGCGGTCAAGATGCACACCGGTGACCACCATGATCCGACTCATTCAACCCCCTAGGCTCTGTACGTTTATATCCTTCAAGTCCGACGGCCGCATAAGAACGGGGCATACTCACGTGAGCGATCTCTACGCGCGACTGTCGCCAGGAACACGTGTCCATGGTTTGACGAGCAACGAGGTCGCCGAGATCGTTGACGTCACACCGGTGGGTGCGGGGGCCTACATCCGCTATCGCGACGACCTCGGTCTCATGGCATCGCGGGTGTTGTCTGAGTCCGAGTTGGTCGAGCTGATGCCGGTCGCCTCGTCGGCGCCCACCCTCGAGGCCGACATCGAGCAGTTCCGGCTGGCCATCGAGGCAGTGCGAATTCGCCACGCGCATCTGCTCACGCCGCTCCTCGCCGTGTCCTCCTCGAACGTCGAGCCACTGCCACATCAGGTGCAGGCCGTCTACGACCACCTGCTCCGCGCCCATCCACAGAGATTCCTGTTGGCGGACGACCCGGGTGCAGGCAAGACCGTGATGGCGGGCCTGTTCATCAAGGAGGCAATGGCCCGGGGTTGGGTCCATCGATGCCTGATCGTCGTGCCCGGAAGCCTGGCCGAGCAGTGGCAGGATGAGTTGAGCGAAAAGTTCGGGTTGCGGTTCGCGATCTTCGACCCGTCTCTGGTCAAGGGAAGCGCGGGTGCGCAGGATCAACTGCGTAATCTGCCGCACCTGATCGTGCGGCTGGACCAGTTCGCGCGCAGTCAGCGCCTCATGGATCTCATCGCCAGTTCGACGTACGACTTGGCGGTGGTCGACGAAGCTCACAAGCTGACTGCTCGCATGTGGGGGAACAAGCTCATCAAGTCCAAGCGTTTTGAGTTCGGCGAACGTCTGCGCGACCTGTGCCCCAACCTGCTGCTGATGACGGCAACGCCGCACAACGGCAAGGATACGGATTTCCAGCTGTTTCTCTCGCTGCTCCGCGATGCCGGACGTGAGGAGTACGTCGCCGACGCGACGAGCGCCGGCTTGATGCGCCGCCTCGTCAAGGAGCAACTCGTCCATCTCGACGGCTCGCGGCTCTTCCCCGAGCGCCGCGCCAGCACCGTCGCCTACCGACTCTCCGGGCTCGAGCGTGATCTCTACGAAGACGTCAGCGAGTACGTGCGCGAGGAGATGAACAAGGTCTCCGGCGACGACACCAAACGGACCGTCGGCTTCGCTCTGCTCGTCCTCCAGCGACGCCTGGCCTCATCTCCCGAGGCGATCCTGCGCTCGTTGGCCCGTCGACGTGATCGTCTGCAAGGCGAGGCTCTGCGCGTCCGAGACGCTGACGAACGACTCGCCGGGGCTCTCGCGGCGAGCTTGGGCCTCCAACTGCCGGACGTCGACGAGCTCAGCCCGGCTGACGCGGAAACGTACGAGGACGACACGGCATCGGCCGCGACGGCGGCCCGGACTCTTGAGGAGCTCGAGACCGAGATCGCCATACTTGAACGGCTCGTGGACAAGGCTGAAGCTGTGCGGACCGCCCGCGTGGACGCCAAGTGGGAGGC
>JAKDNC010000833.1 GCA_030452025.1 Nocardioides sp.
AACGAGACCGCGCTCAACCTGGCCAGCCAGTCCGACGTCGGCGGCGAGACCACCAACGGGTGTCTGATGATCGTCGGCCACGAGGGTGCTGACGTCGCGGGTCGCCGCGCCCTGGTCACTGACGCGCTCCGGGGGCTCGGGGCCAGCTTCCTGGGCGAGGAGCGTGGCGCCGCCTGGGAGCAGGGCCGGTTCCACGCGCCGTACCTCCGCGACTCGCTGCTCGACGTCGGGGTCCTCGTCGAGACGATCGAGACGGCCACCTTCTGGTCGAACCGTCAGCGGCTCTATGACGCGGTGAAGGCCGCGCTCACCGACGCGCTCGGCGAGAAGGCGCTCGTGCTCTGTCACGTGTCCCACGTCTACGAGACGGGCTGCTCGCTCTACTTCACCGTCGCTGCCCCCGAGACCGAAGACCCGATCGCCCAGTGGGTCGCGGCGAAGGCGAGGGCCAGTGACGCGATGATCGCCGCCGGCGCCACGATCACCCACCACCACGCCGTCGGCACCGACCACAAGCCGTGGTTGGCGCAGGAGATCGGCCCGGTCGGCGTCTCGATCCTGCGAGCCGTCAAGGCCGAGCTCGATCCGTCGGGCGTGCTCAACCCGGGCGTGCTGATCCCGTGAGCGACGGAGCCGAGCGAGGGACGAGTGAGCGACCGAGTGAACAGTCCAGCCCCGTGAGGTCGTTCACCTTCCTGGTCAACCCCACCTCCGGCGGGGGCGCCGCCCCGGGTGCCGTGGTGCCCGTCGCGTGGGCGATGCGCGAGGCGGGAGCCAGCGTGGAGGTCACCTACTCACCCGGCCCGAAGGCGATGCACGCGCTGGTCACGGCTGCGGTCGCACGGGGCGACGTCGTCGTCTCGGTCGGCGGGGACGGGATGCTCTCCTCGATCGCCGGGGAGGTCGCTCGCCTGGGCGGCATCCTCGGCATCGTCCCGGCCGGGCGGGGCAACGACTTCGCCCGGATGCTGGGGCTGCCCGACGATCCCGCAGCGATCGCGCGAATCCTGCTCGAGGCCGAGCCGACGCCGACCGACCTGATCTCCGCGGACCTGCCCGGTGGGCCGCGCACCGTCGCCGGATCGGTCTATGCCGGAGTGGACGCGCTCACCGCCAGCCTGGTCAACAAGGCCCGGTGGATCCCGAGGAAGCTGCAATACCCCGCTGCTGCGGTGCGTGCCCTGGCCACCTTCAAGGCGGCGACCTACTCGCTCACCGTCGACGACGACGTGCATGAGTTCGTCGGCGCGAGCGTGGTGGTCGCGAACTCGGGCTACTACGGCTCCGGGATGCACATCGCCCCCGACGCGTCCGTCGACGACGGACTGCTCGACGTGATCGTCATCGAGGCTGCCGGCCGGGTGGACATGATCCGTTCGTTCCCCAAGGTCTACGACGGTGGCCATGTCGAGCTGGACCAGGTCCACGTCCTGCGTGGCAGGAGCGTGACGATCTCCGCGCAACCGTGCGTTGCCCTGGGTGGAGACGGCGAGCCACTCGGCTTCCTGGGTGGCGCACCGCTGACCGTCGAGGTCAGGCCGGGGATGCTGCAGGTCCTGCGGGACCGGGCACGGTGAGCATCCGCAGCGCGAGGTCTGCGTAGAAGTTGCCCAGCTGCTCGGGTGTGTCCGGGCCGTCCAGCCGATACCACCGCACGAGGTCGATCCCCAGCGAGAGGA
>JAKDNC010000097.1 GCA_030452025.1 Nocardioides sp.
CCTTCCCAGTCGGTGCGACCGGGTTCGTTGACATGGACGTGTGCGTCGACGACCTTGATGTCTCGCATGACGACTCTCTCCCATTCCTCGTCGAGTCTCGGCTCCCAGCCAGGCTCCGATCACTGCATCGTGATGCCACCACTGACACTCAGCGTCTGACCGGTGACGTAGCCAGCGCCAGGGCTACAGAGCCACGCGATCGCCGAGGCAACGTCCTCGGCCGCGGCAAGACGACGCATCGGGATCGCCGCCTTCAACTTAGCGAGCATGCTCTCCTTGCCCGCCATCGCCTCACTCACCATCGCCCCTTCGATGGGGCCGGGGCACACCAGGTTGACGGTCACCGCGTCGCGGGCGTGCTCCCTGGCGAGCGACTTCGCCAGCCCGAAGAGTCCAGATTTGCTCGCTGCGTACGCCGCTTCGTTGGCCGCACCGGCTCGAGCACTGTCCGAGGCGACGTAGACGATCCGAGGATTCGCTGCCTGTTTCAATGCCGGCAACAGCGCCCGGGTCAACAGCATGGGTCCACGCAGATTCACCTGATGGAGGAGATCCCAGGTGGCGGGTTCACCGTCGATGAACGGCTCGACCACGGCGACACCGGCGCACGAGACCAGGGCAGACGGCTTCTCGGATACCAGCGACCGGGCGACCTCGGTGATGGAGTGGTCTTCGGCGAGGTCGAGGTGGATGGCTGAGGCTTGCTAGCCGAGCTCTGCCACTCGGGTTCGTGCACCGGTGAGATCGCGATCGGCGAGGACGACGCGCCACCCATCGCGGATCATGTGCTCTGCTGTGGCCACGCCGACGTCACCTGCGCCGCCGGTGATCACAGCAAGGGGAGCCGGATCCTGGTCTGTGACCGTCATGCCCATGCCCTCCTTTGGTCCGCGAGACGTTGCCTGCGGAGGTTGCCCGACCATCCCTACTCCGTGAGCGCCGACCTGGCCAGACCTGTTTCGCCTGACGGGATGACGGCGTAGGTGTCAGCTCTTGAACATCACGTCGATGCCCGGCAACTGCTCGAATCGGGAGAAGGTCCCCTCGTCGGCGATCTCTCTCGCGGCCTGCAGGAAACCGTCCCAGGCTGTCTTCGCGAGAGTCCCGCCCACGCTGATCCGTCGTACTCCCAACTGCGCGGCCTCGGCCACCTTCGTCCACGGGGAGTTGATCAACAGGTTCACGGGCTTGGGTGCCACCGCAGCGACGACAGCCGCAACGTCCTCGACGGTGTTGATCCCCGGCACGTAGAGACAGTCGGAGCCGGCATCGGCGTACGCCCGCAGTCTCCGAACCGTCTCCTCGATGTCGGGACGCTCCGCCACGAACCTTGGGAGCGACCGGTCAGGAGTACTCCCGTGCCGCTCTCGTCGATCGCCCGCCGCGCGGCACGAATCCGATCCACGGCGAGGTCGAAGTCGAACAGCGGCTCGGCCCCCTCCCCCGTCGCGTCCTCGATCGACAGTCCAGGGATCCCCGTGTCCACAGAGCGTCTCACGTTCACCGCGACCTCCGCCGGATCGACAGCGAAGCCGCCCTCGAAGTCGGCGGTCACGGGCACCTGTACGCCGTCCACGACCGCATGCAGGTGGTCGAGCAGCAGTTCGAGGGAAACTTCGCTGTCCGCGCGCCCTATGCTCCACGCCAGTCCCGAGCTGGTCGTGGCCAGCGCCTTGAAGCCCATCTGCTGCAGGGCCCGCGCGCTGCCCACGTACCACGGGTTCGGCACCACGAATCACCCCGAGGAGTGCAGGCGGTTGAACTCGGCTATCGGGTCGTCGTGCACGGTCATGTCACACCTCGTTCCGGTCGGAGACCAGCCAATCTAGCCCGGTCACGACGGGAGTCGTCGAAGCCGTCCGTGCCCGGACCAATGTTGCTATTTCACCGCAGTAGGGCTCGTGTTGGGTGGAGCAAGGATCCCGCTCGCCATCGACTCATCAAGGTCGGCAAGCACGTCCAGGTCCCAGCGCAAGGCATTCCCAACCTCAAGACACGCTCGATAGCCCGCACGGAGATGACGGCGTGCAGAGGACCGGCCGAAGTGGGTGCCACGCTGGTCCCCGGGAGGCCGAAACGCTGCAGTGCTTCCCGTGCCGTCCCGGTCGGGCACGAACATCGGCGAGGTGGCGGTCGCGAAGAGCTCCGTCGCCTGAGCGACGACGGCTCGATCCAACGCCGGAAGATCAGCGACCATGACCAGAGTTGCCCCGCGCGGATCTGCGGCGGCAGCAGCATGGGTGGCATCACTGAGCGCGGCGTTCAGCCCGGCCCATGGACGGCTTTCGGCGACCGCCTGACATCCCAGGGCCACAGCGAGGTCGAGGACGTCGGTGTCATCGCTGACGACGAACGTTTCGTGCACATCCGATTCGACGAGAAGGGTCAAGGTACGACAGGCCAAGGTCTCCGCTACCTGAGCGCGTTGTCGGGCCGGCACGTCGAGACGGCTCTTGGCCCGGGCGAAGCCCTTGACCGGAACCAGCGCGAAGAGAGGCCTGGCTCTCATGCCTCAGCTCTCCTCCCATAGAGAGTGGTTCGCTCACGGACGGGCCGATCGATGCCAGCGCCGATGTGCTTCAGCTCTGCGACGGTCTTGGCCGAGCCGTGCTGGGAGCCAGCCATCCGCGAGATGGTCTCCTCCATCAGCGTGCCACCCAGGTCGTTGGCTCCTGCGCGCAGCATGGCTCGCGTGCCGTCAACACCGAGCTTGACCCACGAGGTCTGGATGTTGTCGATGCGCCCATGAAGCAGGATCCGAGCCATCGCATGAACGGCGAGGTTGTCACGCATCGACGGGCCCGGGCGTGCGACGCCGGCCAGGTAGATCGGCGCACTGGTGTGCACGAACGGAAGAGGAACGAACTCGGTGAAGCCCCCGGTCTCGTCCTGGACACGCGACAGCACCCGAAGATGCCCGAGCCAGTGACTGGGGTGGTCGACGTGGCCGTACATCATCGTGCTGGAGCTTGGGATCCCCAGCTCGTGGGCCGTGGTAACAACCTCGATCCACTGCGAGGTCGGTAGCTTCCCCTTGGTGAGGATCCAGCGCACCTCATCATCGAGGATCTCCGCCGCTGTACCCGGGATCGAGTCGAGGCCCGCTTCCTTGGCAGCACTCAGCCATTCTCGGATGGAGAGGCCAGTCCTCGAGGCTCCGTTGACGACCTCCATGGGACTGAACGCGTGCACATGCAGCTCCGGCGTCCGAGCCTTGACCGCCTTGACGATGTCGAAGTAGCCCGTTCCCGGAAGCTCGGGGTCGATCCCTCCCTGCATACACACCTCGGTGGCACCGAGACTCCAAGCCTCGGCCGCGCGAGCTGCGACCTCGTCGAAGGACAAGGTGTAGGCATCGGCGTCCGTGCGCCGCTGCGCAAACGCACAGAATCGACAGCCGGTGTAGCAGATGTTCGTGAAGTTGATGTTGCGATTGACCACGTAGGTGACCTCGTCGCCCACGGCATCCCGGCGGAGATCGTCGGCCAGGCTGGTCACGGCATCGAGCTCGACACCGTCGGCATAAAGGAGCGCCAGTGCCGCGCGGTCCGTCAGACCTGCAGGATCCCGCTCCGCCTGTCGCAGGGCCCAGGCCACGTCCGTGTCCAGTCGCTCGGGGCCGGAGGTCTGCCGTGCCTGCTCAGCGATGCTCTCCCAATTGCCGAAGGCACTCTCGAAGTCGTCACGACGCTCCTGCTTGCGGCCGGTGGTGTCGATGTCAGCGTGCAGCAGGGACCGTCCCGAGGTCGTCCAAGTCTCTTCGGGCTCCTGCCACGGGATGCCGCGCGGTTGGGTGTCGGCGCAGGCGAGCCCGTCATCGCCGGCCAGAGCGTTGACATGAGGTGTGATCCGAGGGTCCAGCCACGGTTCACCCGCGCGCACGTAGTCGGGATAGACCGAGAGACGCTCGCGGAGCTCGAAGCCCGACTCACGACTCCAATGGTCGAGCTCGTCGATCCGGGGCCAGGGCCGTTCGGGATTCACATGATCGGGAGTGAGCGGTGAGACTCCGCCCCAGTCATCGATGCCCGCGCGCAGCAACAGCCCGAACTCGTCACCGATGAGGTTCGGGGGCGCCTGGATCCGCATCCGGGGGCCGAGTGCCAGCCGAGTCACAGCCACTGTCGCGGCCAGGTCCTCGATGCCTGCGTCGGGCTTCCTGGCCATCGCCGTGTCCGGCTTGGCCCGGAAATTCTGGACGATCACCTCCTGGATGCCCGAGTAGGCGCGGCTGATCCTGCGCAGCTCAAAGATCGCGTCCACACGCTCACCCAGCGTCTCGCCGATACCGATCAGGAGCCCCGTGGTGAACGGGATCGAGCTGCGACCGGCATCCTCCAGGACCCGCAACCGGAGTGCCGGGTCCTTGTCCGGGGAGGCGAAGTGCGCTCCGCCGGGCTCCTCGAACAGCCGACGAGAAGTCGTCTCGAGCATCATCCCCATCGACGGAGCGACGGGCTTGAGCCGTTGCAGCTCACTCCACGTCATGACTCCGGGGTTCAGGTGCGGAAGCAGGCCGGTCTCCTCCAGGACCCTGATCGACATGGCCCTGACGTAGTCCAAGGTGGAGTCATAGCCGTGGGCATCGAGCCACTCGCGCGCGTTCGGCCACCTGTCCTCCGGACGGTCGCCCAGGGTGAACAGCGCCTCCTTGCAACCCAGGGACGCGCCTTGCCGAGCAATCTCGAGCACTTCATCGGGTGCGAGGAAGGGCGCCGGGGCGCGGTTGGGCGTGGTCGCGAAGGTGCAGTAGTGGCATCGATCTCGGCACAGCCGGGTCAAGGCGATGAAGACCTTCTTCGAATAGGTCACCACACCAGGTCGACCCGCGTCGAGCAGGCCCTGGTCCCGCACACGCGACGCTGCATCGAGCAGCTCCTCGAGTTGTTCACCCCGTGCGCTGAGCAGCGCCTCGCCCTCGTCGGGGTTCAACGTTACCCCGTCGCGTGCCCGACGGAGGGCTCGACGAAGTCCCGGGACCACGTCGCGGTTCGCTGTCGTGCTCACGCTCTGTCTCCTTCGGTTGCCGCCCAGCCACGCACTCGCAGAATTCGACACACGAGGATCCGGTGAAAGGGCCTGTCGGCGTACTGCGGAATGGTTGTCGCCAAGCGGTCAGCAAGGGCCTCCACCACAGCGACGGGTGGATCCGGCACATGCTCGAGGTCGGCTCGCACCCACCACAGGCGCGACCAGTCGACGGCCTCCCAGTGCTCGACGAGCAGAGCGCCACGCGGATCCGCCGCCAGGTTGGCCTCGCGCTGGAGCCGGGGCGAGGACTTCGCCTTGACCCGGTCGATCGGCACACCCAGATGACCAACCTTGTCAACGGCGTACACGACAGGCTGCGGGGCGGGGCCCCGCTCGGGGTGGATGGTCGCGAGCACCCCGTGGGACTCCCCGCGCAGCCGGGTCATGGCTTCCACACTGCTCAGCTTCATCTCGACCACTTGACCTGTGTCCGGTCGGTTGCCTCGACCTACGTCGCCCCGTAGAAGACGAGGAGAGGTCCCTGGTCCGGGTGCAGCGTGGGTGAGAGGGTCAACGTCCCGTCACTCAGCCCCCCACCCAGGCTGGCTGCGACCTTCTCGATCGGCTCTCCCTCGATCTCGTAGATCGCAAGATACCCCCGGTCCGGCAGCGCCTCCTCGGGCAGCAGCTGGTCCGCGGCAAGCACGAACCGTCGCGCGGCCACGACGCCGGGAACCTTGGCGATGACCTCGGGCACGTGGACCTCGTCGTACCAGCGGTTGAACTCCTCCACGACGTCCGGGGACGCCGGCGCGGTGTGGGCCAGCAGCACGCCAGTCATCAGATCGCCTCGACCTTCGGCATGATCTCTTCCTTGAGGCACTTCAGGTCGTCCAGTGTCTTGGACACGGGGACATCCTGGAACGGCGGCCAGAGCAACGGCATCGTCAGGCCGGCCTCGCTGTAGCGCTTGAGCATGTCGGTGATCTGATCCGCGGTGCCGACGAGCAGGTTGCTGGTCTTCCCGTTCATCGTCTGGTCCACCTTCTCGTCGGTGATCGTGAACCAGATCATGCTGGAGATGTCGATGTCGTCGATGGAGCGCGGAGTGTCGAGCTCGGCCAGTTCCTTGGCGATCTCTGCACGCCATCGGGCGAGCTCGTCGGGGGTGTCCTGGATGCCGATCCATCCCGCCATGCCGTACTTCGACACACGGAGTGCGGCACGTCGCGGGTTCTTCAGACCGCTCATGAACATGGGCGGGTAGGGCTTCTGCAGGGGCTTCGCGCCGAAGCCACAGGGCTCGAAATCGGCGAACTCGCCGTGGTACTCAAAGACGTCATTGCCCCAGATGCCCTGCATGATCTCGATCGTCTCCCGTACGTGGGCGTGTCGCCGCGGGAAGGTGTCCGTCGCGCTGGCGGCGGCAAACTCCTCGGGCATCCACCCCGCGCCGAGTGCGACGTTGAGGCGACCGTCACACAGGTGATCGATCGTCGCGAGCTCAGCAGCGAGCAGCGCCGGAGCACGGTATGGCGTGTCGATGATGCTCATCCCGATGCGAGCCTTGCTGGTGATCGCAGCAAGCCACGGGACGAGCGGCATGCCCTGGAGGAACTCGCCTCGGGACGAGACAGGAAGGCTCTTGGGGAAGCCGTCCATCATGCCGAAGGCATGCTCGAGCTCCTCGCGGTCGGACGCCTCGGGAACGACGAGACGATCCAGCGTCCAGATCGATTCGAAGTCGAGGTCCTCGGCAAGCTTGGTGAGATCGGTCAACTCCTTGACGGTGACCTTTTCGCGGAAGTTGGGGAGGTACAGGGCGAGTTTCATTGACTTGTTCTCCTTGCTGGTTGTGGTTGTGGGCCTCAAGGTGCTTCAGGCGCGGAGCGCCTTCTTGTCGAGCTTGCCGACGGAGGTGAGCGGCAGTTGAGCCATGAACACGACGGACTTGGGCGCCTTGTACTTCGACAGGCGCTCTCGGCAGTGGTCCCGGACCTGCGCCTCGTCGAGGTCGCTCTCGTCCCCAGCGACGACGAAGGCGCTCACGGCCTCTCCCCAGTCCGGGTCCGGAAGGCCGACGACAGCGACCTGGGCGACGCCGTCCAGCTCGGCGATGACGTTCTCGACCTCGCTGGAATACACGTTCATGCCGCCGGTGATGATCATGTCCGTCTTGCGGTCGACTAGGTAGAGGTAGCCGTCCTCATCGAGGCGACCCAGATCCCCGGTGTGCAGCCAACCGTCCCGAAGGGTCTCCGCGGTCTTTTCTGGGAGCCCGAGGTAGCCCTCCATGGTGTACGCCGTCCGGGCGACCACTTCGCCCACGCTCCCCGTCGCACACTCGGCGCCTGCCTCATCGACGATCCGGACCGTGGCCATGGTCGACGGTCGGCCGCAGCTGGTCAGCCGCTCGGGCCGGTCGGGATCATGGTCATCGCGGGTCAGGCGGGTGATGAAGTTGGGTGCTTCGGACTGGCCGTATAACTGCATGAAGACCGACCCGAACACCGTCAGCCCCTGTGTGAGCCGCTCGGCGGTGATGGGGGCGGCGCCGTAGAGGATCGTGCGAAGCGACGACAGGTCAGGATCGCGTTGGACCGAGACCTGTTCGACATGGTCCAGCAGGCGGTAGATCATCGTGGGCACGGCGAACAAGAAGGTCGCACGATCGCGCTCGATCCGCTCCAACACAGTCTGGGGGTCGAAACCGGACTCGACGAAGACAAGCGCCCCTTTGAGCTGCGCCGCTTGGAGGTGGAAGCCGGACGAGTGTGGGAGCGGCGAGGTCAACACCAGGCGCTCGTCGTCGCTGAACCCGATCTCCACTGCATGGGCAAGCACGTTCAGTGTCAGCCCGAGCTGTGTGTGCACGACGCCCTTGGGCAATCCCGTGGTGCCCCCCGTGTAGAGGATGAGCCCGACGTCGGAAGGGGCCACCTCGACTTCGGGAGGAGCCAATGCGCCGGATCCGACTGCTGCCGTCCAGGACTCGACGCCCGGTCGTGAGGACTGCGAGTTGTCCGCCCCGGCCTCGATGACGACTCGCACGGACGACTCCGGATCCGCCAGCGCCTCCAGTGCGTTGGGGAGCTGGGATGAGGTTGCGACGGCGACGACCGCACGGCTGTCACGGACGATGTGGAGGGACTCCCTCTGCCCGACAAGGTCATTGATGGGCACCTTCGCCCCTCCGGCGCGCAGAACGGCCTGGTCGGCCACGACGTACTCGGCGCCGTTGCCCATCATCAGCGCAACGGGAGTGCCGGGCCCGACGCCGTGATGCTGGAGCCGATGCGCCAGCGCGTTGGCCTGCCGCACGAGCTCGACGTAGCTCAGGGTCGACCCGCCACTGGTCACCGCTGGCTGGCTCTTGAACCTGTCCAGGGCCGTGACGAACAGGCCGCGCAGTGTGGTTGCGCCGGAATGCATCTGGTTCCCTTCATTCGGGCCGGTCCGGTCGGAGGACAGCCTTGCTGGCTGCCCTCCGACGCGGAGACGAATCAGCCAGCGGTGAAGCCGCCATCGATCACAAGTTCCGATCCGGTCACCCACTCGGTCTCGTCCGATGCCAGGTAGAGCACGCCATACGCGATGTCCATCGGCTTGCCCGGGCGTCCCAGTGGGTGCGCTGCTGAGAGTGCCTCGTAGAAGCCGTCCCGGTCGCCCGTGTTATCGCCCAGCTGTTGGACCATCGGGGTCCAGGTGTAGCCGGGGTGAACCGTGTTGACACGGATGTTGTAGCCAGACTTGGCGGCGTGAAGTGCAGCAGACTTGGAAAACATCCGGACTGCGCCCTTGGATGCGTTGTAGGCGGACAGGTTCTCGATGCCGACCAACCCGGCGATCGACGAGACGTTGACGATGGAGCCACCGCGGGGGTCCTGGTCCTTCATCGCCTTGATGGCCTCGCGCGTCCCGAGGAACACCGCCTCGTTGTTGATGCTGTTCACCCGTCGGAATGCCTCCAGGGTGGTGTCCTCGACCGTGGCGTCGAGAACGATGCCGGCATTGTTGACCACCACGTCGAGACGGCCGTGCTCAGCGATTACTCCGTTCACCGTCTCTGCCCACGCGGACTCATCGGTGACGTCCTGGTGCTGATAGGTCGCGACACCGCCGTCGGCCACGATCGACTTGGCGAGAGCCTCGCCCTCGGCGTCGAGGACGTCGGTCAGGACGACGGTTGCGCCCTCGTTGGCCATGAGGCGGCTCGTCGCTTCGCCGAGACCGCGTGCTCCGCCAGTGATCAACGCGACTTTGCCTTCTACT
>JAKDNC010000834.1 GCA_030452025.1 Nocardioides sp.
GCCCCTTGCACGCCCCCTCGCCGGGAGTCATCCACAGGTTCTGATCATTCCTCCAGCCTGATCTCCGATCTCGATATCGAGCGCCCCGCATGGCGGTTCCGAAGGGGACGGCGAGGTGGGACACGATCGCTCGCGTCGTTCACCTACGCCCTGTCGATGCCAGACGCACCGACCGCCCTAGCGATGCTGCGCACCTACATCAACTCCGTCGGCGTCGACGAGACCGACCGCTGGTCCGTGTCCGCGATGCCCAGCTGGGCGGGAGCCACTGACCACCAACGGTTCGCGACCGTGAGCGGCGCCGGTATCGAACTCTTCTACGTCTGGTTCGAGTCCTCCACAGGGATCGTCACCGAGTGGGGAACTCGGATCCCGTCGGAGCTGACGTCTGCCGTCCCGCCGCTCGACGCCCTGTGGCAGAGCACCGCGGACAACGGGGACACAGGAATCCACGGCGATACCCTGGCCGACCTTCTCGACGCCCTGGAGCACCAGCCATTCCTGGAGGCCCTCAGTACGACCGCAGAGCAACGACAGGGCGCGCGACGGGCAGACTGGCACAACCCGTACCTCGGCGCCTACCTCGGGGCGTCTGGTGCTCCCGTGGGAGAGGAGCCCGAGCCCATCACGGACGAAGACATCGAGTTCGAGCGTCGCTACATCGAGAGAGTCACCAGACATCGCCTTCATCAGGGACAGTTGCGTGAGGCCGCGCTCCGGAAACACGGCGCCCGTTGCTCGTACTGCGGGCTGGACGTCTCGGAGGTACTAGAGGCTGCCCACGTGATTCCCGACAGCGAGGGCGGAGCGGCGAGCACCGCGAACATCCGCATCCTCTGCGCCAACCACCACACCGCCTTAGACGCGGGCCTACTGGTGATGTCCGACCGTGGGCGGCTCTTCCCCACCTCTGGAGGTCCTCTCGTGCCGCCCCATCCCCCTGAAGGCTCGCAGTCATGAGCGAGACCAGTTGGGTGGAAGTCGTCGGCCTCGTCGTCTCTCTTGTCACCGCCGGTTCCATCATCTTCGCGGCGATCCAGATCGTTGCTCAGACGCGGCAGATGCATCGGGAGTTCGAGGCCCTGTACGTCCAGCGCTACTGGAGTCTGATGGACCAACATTCCGTCGGGTTCCGGCGTGGCATGAAGCCAAACAAGACTGACCAGCTAGTGCTCGTCCAGTACCTGCAGCTCTGCGAGGATGAGATTGATCTGCGTCGGCTCGGCAGGGTCACCGACGACACCTGGAGATACTGGGAGCAGTCCATTCGCGCTCAAGCCATGGAGTCTGCATACCGTGGGGCTCTGCGGGGCTCTGCGCGATCGGACTTCCCCAGCCTAAAAAAGCTATTGAGCTCTCCGAACGGCTATGATCCGCTGATCTGGTCCGATGTGAAGAAGCGCTGGAAGGGTCTGTGAAGCGCTCTGATGATCAGCTGGCTTGCTGGCGACGGACAACGGCACCTAGGCCCTCGGGAGTGAGCCACGGCCGTGCTCGATGGATCATGCGGTGGCAGTTCGAGCAGAGCAGCGCCAGATCTTCCAGCCGTGTCTTCACCGGGCCTGAGGCGTGCAACGGCAAACGGTGGTGCACTTCAACGTACCCCTCCCCGAGTGCGCCGTAGGTCGCCCCGAAGTCGAAGGCGCACACTTCACAGGAGATCGGCAGCCCCTCAGC
>JAKDNC010000835.1 GCA_030452025.1 Nocardioides sp.
CGAGCGTGACATCAGCACGGTTCCCGGTCGCGGCGCCAGCGACAACCAGGCCACCCAGATCGGCGAGAGGCGTTGCAGGACGACACCGCACACCTCGAGGAAGGAAGCCGCAGAGTGTCGCGGCGACAACGTGAAGGCGGTGCGGACCAGGAGCCGCAACGAAGCGACGGCTTCGGTCATTCGAACACCTCCGCCAAGTCGCCGGCTGCGAGATCGATATCGCCGAGATTGTCGGTGTAGAGGGAGCCCTGGACCGTGAACATGTCGGCGTAGAGACCCTGCGAGGCCATTAGTTCGTCGTGTGTCCCCATCTCCCGGACGCGGCCCTGGTCCAGTACGACGATGCGATCGGCGCGACGCACGCTGGCGAGTCGATGCGTCACGACGATCGTCGTCACCCGGCTGGTTTCGGAGAGAACGCGGTCGAAGAGGTCCCGCTCGACCCTGACATCAAGGGCCGAGGTGGGCTCGTCGAGCACCAGCACATTGGCGCCACGCGCCACCGCGGCGAAGGCTCGAGCGAGGGCAACGCGCTGCCATTCGCCACCCGAGAGGTCGCGACCGCCGGGCAGATGGGCGGACAGCACGCCATCGGACTCCCAGTCCAGGTGCTGCCCCCCGCCCTCGCGCATGGCGCGGGCATAGGCACCGTCGTCGTCCTCGACGTCGTCGAGCATGACGTTGTCGACCATCGGGGCGGGGAGCTTGGCGAAGTTCTGGAAGACGACGACCGCGCGGTGGCTGGGACAGCGCTGATGCAGGGAGGACCCGTCGATCACGATCGAGCCCGCATTTGGAGCCTCAAGTCCCGCGATGAGTCGGACCAATGTCGACTTTCCAGCCCCGTTGGCGCCGACTATCGCCACCTTCTCCCCGGAGAGAACGGTCAGGTCGATCCCGGTCAGGACGCGCGGGGCACTGTCGTAGCCGAAGTCGACGTCGCGCACTTCGAGCTGGCCACCCGACGTCGTCACGCTATCGCAGGCGGGGCAATCGAGGGCGTCCCTGACGCCTGCCATCTGGTCCAGCCCGTCGATCGCGGCCTGGATCGTCACGGCCCGACGGACGCGGACCAGTATGTCGCCGAGCATGCCGAGACCTGTCGTGAGGGCCAGCCCCTGGAGAACGGCGGCAGCGTCGCCGGCAGTGAGCGAGCCATTGAGCGCGGCGCGGCCGAGTGCGGCCAGGGTCAGAGCCGCGACCGCGGTCAGTATCAAGAGTGAGAAATAACTGGGCCGGGCTGCCCGGTCACGCCGTTGCCAGACGGCTCTGATGCCTTCGAGCCACACGCGATGATGGGTGGTGAGCAACCACGGTGACAAGCCGAAGAGGCGAACCTCGTTGGCTGGTTCAGAGCGCAGGAGCAGATCGCGGAAGTACTGTGCGCGCTTGCGTTCCGGAGAATCGGCGGCATTGAGATCGAGGTGTACGGCGTCGAGGTAGCGCGTGAACGTGTGGCTGGAGAAGAGCTGGGCCGCCGCGACCGCGAGGGCTGCGATCGGCGACCACGTCCAGATCAGGCCGACACCGACCAACCCGATCACCCGGGAGTCGAGCGCGTGCCACACGGCGTCGATCGAGGTGAGCCCCATCCAGCCGCGAGTGCCCTCGATCGCAACGGCAGCCTTCCTGCGGCGTTCGGGGTCCGTCGCCCGCGACCCGGCGTCGGCAGCGAGC
>JAKDNC010000836.1 GCA_030452025.1 Nocardioides sp.
ACCCTGACTCGGGGTGACTTCGGGGCTCAGATCCTGACCGTGCAGCGGGTAACCCATCTCGGTGCGCAACGTGTCGCGTGAGCCGAGGCCGCAGGCGGTGATGGCGAACTCTTCGCCCGCTTCCATCAGCGCGTCCCACAGGTCGCCGGCGGCGGCGTTCTTCGCGATCAGCTCGTAACCGAGCTCGCCGGTGTAGCCGCTGCGGCACACGACGACGCCGGCTCCGTCGAAGTCCGCCTCGACGAAGGACATGAAGTCGTGTCCGACGGGGAGGCCGAGCTTCGCCAGGACCTCGTCGGACTTCGTGCCCTGGACCGCCAGGACGGCGTAGGAGGTGTGGTGGTCCACGATCGAGACGTCCTCGGGCGCCTGCTCGCGCAACCGACGCAGGACCTCGGCAGTGTTGGCGGCGTTGGGAACGATCAGGAGGTGCTCGTTGTCCTGGTAGTAGACGATCAGGTCGTCGATGATGCCGCCGGTCGCGTCATCGCAACACAGCGTGTACTGCGCTCTTCCGGGCGCGATCCGGGCGAGGTCGTTGGAGAGCGTGGAGTTGATGAAGTCGGCTGCGCCGGGGCCGGTGACCATGGCCTTGCCGAGATGGCTGACGTCGAAGATCCCCACGGCGTCACGGACGGCAGTGTGCTCCTTGACCACACCGGTGGAGTACTCGAGCGGCATCGACCAACCGCCGAACTCCGCGAACTTGGCGCCCAGTGCGACGTGGCGCTCGTGGAGGGGCGAGGTGAGCAACGAGGATGCGTCAGTCATACGGCCGAACCTATCCCACACTTGCCGGCACACTAGAGTGCCCGTGTGACGACGTACATACTGCGCAACGCCAGCCCCGCAAAGACCAAGACCGATGCCGTGATCGTCGGCGTGGTGAAGACTCCGAAGGGACCGGTCCTGGCCGGTGCCGCCGAGGACGTCACCAAGGCCTACGGCCGCAAGCTCAAGCCCCTGCTGCAGGCCCTGAGCCTGACCGGCGCGTCCGGAGAGCTCGCCAAGATCCCCACCGCCGGGGCGATCAACTCGCCGTTGCTGGTGCTGATCGGGCTGGGCGAGGAGAAGAAGGTCGACGCCACCGTGGTACGTCGCGCAGCCGGCACGGCAGCCCGCAGCGTCGGCAACGCCGCATCGGTGGCGTTGGCCCTCCCCTCGGACACGCCCGAGCTCGTTGGCGCCGCGACCGAGGGGTTCCTGCTCGGCGGCTACACGTTCGAGACCTACAAGCGCGACTCGAAGTCGGAGCACGAGGAGGCCGCCGAGGTCGTCCTGCTCAGCGGCATCGCCCGCAAGAAGGGGGCCACGGCTGCCTTCGAGCGCGCGCAACTGCTGGCCGAGTCGGTCGCGGGCGTGCGCGACTGGGTGAACACTCCCGCCAATGACCTCAACCCGCCGTCGTTCGCCGAGGCGGTGACCGCACTGCACGGCGAGGTCACCAAGGGCCGCGGAGCTCCGAAGGTCGGCATCGAGGTGTGGGACGAGAAGAAGCTCGCCGACGAGGGCTGCGGCGGCATCTTGGGGGTCGGCGGCGGTTCCGAGACTCCCCCGCGCCTGGTCAAGCTGACCTGGAACCCGTCCGGGGCCAAGAGCCACATCGCGTTGGTCGGCAAGGGAGTCACCTATGACTCGGGTGGGTACACGATCAAGCCGGCCCAGTCCATGGTCT
>JAKDNC010000837.1 GCA_030452025.1 Nocardioides sp.
GAACTGGATCCGGCTGAGGTGGCCGAGCGGCTCGCCGGCACCACCCAGAACGACATCATCAAGGAATACCTCTCGCGAGGGACCTACGTCTTCCCGCCGGAGCACTCGCTGCGCTTGATCAGCGACATGATCGCCTACACGGTCAACTACATCCCCAAGTGGAACCCGATCAACATCTGCAGCTACCACCTGCAGGAGGCCGGCGCAACGCCCACTCAGGAGCTCGCCTACGCGCTCGGCACCGCGATCGCCGTGCTCGACCAGGTCAAGAATTCCGGCCAGGTCTCCGAGGACGACTTCGGATTGGTCGTCGGCCGGATCTCGTTCTTCGTCAACGCCGGTGTCCGGTTCATCGAGGAGACGTGCAAGATGCGCGCCTTCGTCGAGCTCTGGGACCGGATCACCAGCGAGCGGTACGGCGTCAAGGACCCGAAGATGCGCCGTTTCCGGTACGGCGTCCAGGTCAACTCGCTGGGACTCACCGAGGCCCAGCCGGAGAACAACGTCCAGCGGATCGTCCTGGAGATGCTCGGCGTCACACTCTCCAAGAACGCCCGGGCCCGCGCCGTCCAGCTGCCGGCCTGGAACGAAGCGCTCGGGCTGCCCCGCCCGTGGGACCAGCAGTGGTCGCTCCGCATGCAGCAGGTGCTCGCCTTCGAGTCCGACCTGCTCGAGTATGAGGACATCTTCGAGGGCTCCCACGTCATCGAGGCCAAGGTCAAGGCGCTCGTCGATGGGGCCCAGGCCGAGATGGACCGGGTCCAGGCGATGGGTGGCGCGATCGCTGCGGTCGAGTCCGGCTACATGAAGTCCGAGCTGGTCTCCGCCCACGCCGAACGACGTGCCCGGATCGAGTCCGGCGAGCAGAAGATCGTCGGCGTCAACAGCTACGAGACGACCGAGCCGTCCCCGCTGACCGCGAATCTTGAAGACGCGATCATGACCGCCGACCCCGAGGCAGAGACGGCTGCCCTACGCTCCGTGGAGGAATGGAAGGCGCAGCGCGACGATCAATCCGTGAAGGATGCCCTCGCGCAGTTGGCCAGTGACGCCAAGACCGATACCAACCTGATGGCGGCAACCCTCGAGGCTGCCCGTGCCGGCGCGACCACGGGGGAGTGGGCCGGGACACTGCGCGAGGTGTTCGGCGAGTTCCGTGCGCCCACCGGTGTCTCCGGTGCCGTCGGCGCAGCCGATGCCGGTGCCGAGCTCGCCGCGGTCCGCAGCCGCGTGCAGGAGGCCGGGGACGAGCTTGGCGGTCGACTGCGGTTGCTCGTGGGCAAGCCGGGCCTGGACGGGCACTCCAACGGAGCCGAGCAGGTGGCGGTACGGGCTCGCGACGCCGGCTTCGAGGTGATCTACCAAGGTATTCGTCTGACTCCTGAGCAGATCGTCGCCGCGGCAGTGGCCGAGGACGTGCACTGCGTCGGACTCTCGATCCTTTCCGGTTCCCACATGGAGCTGGTGCCGTCGGTGCTCGACGGACTCGAGGCAGCGGGGATGGGCGACGTGCCCGTCATCGTCGGCGGCATCATCCCCGATTCCGACGGCAAGGCCTTGGTCAAGCGTGGCGTCGCGGCGGTCTACACGCCCAAGGACTTCGGGCTCACCGAGATCATGGGTGGAATCGTCGACGTGATCCGCGAGGCCAACGACATCTGACAGATGCCTGTGA
>JAKDNC010000098.1 GCA_030452025.1 Nocardioides sp.
TGTCGCTCCCCCCCTGGGGCTCCACGGGGGCGCCGTCCTTGACGTTGACGATCACGTCGGGGTCGTGGGAGGCGACGATGTCGACGTTCCTGGACACACCGGGCGGTGCGACGAGCACCGGGCACCCGGCCTCGAACGCGGCCAGGTAGGCAACCACGAAGTCGACGCTGTTCTCACCGGTCAGCATCACCAGCCTCCGGGTGTCGAGCCACTGCGCAGCAAAACTCCGCACCCGCTCGGCGAGCTCGTGGTAGGTCATCGTCGCGGAGTCCCAGTGCAGGGCGACCCGGTCGCCGAACCGAGTCAGGTCGCCGAAGGGCGACGTCCGCGCCTCCGGGCCCTGGGCCGAGCTCTGGGCCGCACTCTGGAAAGGAACGAAAGTGGCACTCATGCCGGGTAGACCGTGACCCGGCCGTGCGTCAGGATCCGCACCTCGTCGCCGATGGTCGGCAGCTCGTCCCCACCCACCCGGCACAGCACCTCCGGATGACCGTCCACGCCCAGGTGGACGGTCGCGTCGTGTCCGTGGAAGTCGAAGCCCCTGACCGTTGCCACGACCTTGGAGTCCTCGACGATGCGCACCTGCTCGGGGCGCGCGAAGACCTGGGCCGGGCCGGACCCGACGTCCTCGGCCACGTCGAAGTCACCGATGGGTGTGTGCGCAACTCGGTCGGCGACGGTGGCCGACAACACCGTGCCCGCACCGACGAAGGACGCGACGAACGGAGTGGCAGGATGCGCATAGACCTCGATGGGCGGGCCGACCTGGACCACCTTGCCGGCCTGCATCACCCCCACCGAGTCGGCGAGCGAGAGCGCCTCGTTCTGGTCGTGGGTAACCAGGAGCGCCGCCGCACCTCGAGCCTGTACGGCGCGCATCACCGCACGCCCGGTCGACTCACGGAGCGAGGCGTCCAGGGACGAGAAGGGTTCGTCGAGCAGCAACAGGGACGGCTTCCGGGCCAGCGCGCGGGCCACCGCGACGCGTTGCTGCTGCCCGCCCGAGAGCTCGTGGGGATAGCGCGAGGCCAGGCTCGGGTCCAGCTCGAGGAGCGCCAGCAGGTCGGCCACGTCCCCGGCCCTCCGCTCGCGCCGGGAAAGCCCGAAGGTGATGTTCGCGGCGACATCGAGGTGCGGGAAGAGTGCCCCTTCCTGGGGCACGTACCCGATGTTGCGGTGCTTGGTCGACACCCGGGCCCGGCCGTCGGAGAGCACCACCCGATCGCCCAGACTGACCTCACCGGCGTCGCCGGACAGGAAGCCCGCAATCACCCGCAGCAGTGTCGTCTTTCCGCAGCCGGAGGGGCCGAGCACGGCGAGCACAGCACCGTCGGCGATCTCCAGGTCGACTCCGTCGAGGGCGCGGACCGAACCGAACGACCTGGTCAGTGAGCTGGTGCGCAGGACAGTCATGACTTCCTTCCGGGGGTGCGGCTGAGCAGGTAGACCGCAGGCATGGCCAACCCGATCATCAGCAACGCGAACGGTGCGGCAGCGCCGTACTGCAGCCCCCCGGACAACGACCAGAACCGGGTGGCGAGTGTCTGGGTCTCGATCGGGGCCAACAGCAGCGTCGCGGTCAACTCGGTGCAGATGGCGATGAAGACCAACGCTGCACCGGCGCCGATGCCGGGCAGCACGATCGGCACCGTCACCCGCCAGGTGGCCGCCATCCGGCTCAGCCCGAGGCTCCTGGCGACGTTCTCGAGCACGGGCGGCGCCTGTTCGAGTGAGGAGCGCACACTGACCACCGCACGTGAGAGGAACATGATCAGGTAGGCAGCGACCAGGACGGGCGCGGTCTGGTAGAGCCCGGGGACGTACCGGATCGTGAAGGTGATCAGGGCCAGTGCGATGACGATTCCCGGCAACGCGTTCGCCGTGTAGGTGCTGCGTTCGATCAGGGTGCTGGTCCGCGAGGCATGACGCACCACCAGCACGGACACCGGAAGGGCGAGGGCCACCGCGAGCAGAGCCCCGACGAGGGCGAACACGATCGTGGCCAAAGCCGTGGGCAGGAGGTCCTCGCTCCCGCGGCCCGTGGAGGTCCCGATCGACACCCAGCGGAGCAGGCTGTAGATGGGAACGCCCAGCGCCAGTGCCGTCACGGCCCCCGGCAGGAGCAGGGCCACCAGTCTGGCGCGACCGAGCTCGAGGCGCGCGGCCACACGCGGCGTACCGCTGCTGGTGGGTGCGTAACGTCGTCGTCCACGTAGCCGCAGCTCCACGAGGAGCACCACGAAGCAGACCAGCACCAGCACGCTCGCGGTCATGTGTGCAGCTGCACCGTTGAAGCTGGTGTTGAACTGGTCATAGATCGCCGTGGTGAAGGTCGGGAAACGCAGCATCTTCAGTGCCCCGAACTCCGAGAGCATGTGCAGGGCCACGAGCAGGGAGCCACCGAGAACCGCTGGACGAAGCTGGGGCAGGACCACCCGCAGGAAGGTCTGGGTCCGGCTGAGCCCGAGCGTCCCGGCAAGCTCTTCGTGCACCGGATCCAGTCCCCGCAGGGCGGCGGTCACCGGCAGGTAGACGAGCGGGAAGTAGGAAAGGGTCACCACCATCGACGCACCGGCATATCCCTCGACGGCATGCGTGAGCGAGACCCAGCCGAAGCCGTTGACGAACGCCGGCACGGCCAGCGGCGCCGTGAGCAACACGTGCCACAAACCACGCAGCGGCAGGTCTGTGCGAACCACCAGCCAGGCGCACGCGAGCGAGAGCACGATGCTGGCGGCCACGCAGGTGACCATCAACCCGAATGTGTGCCCCAGCAGCATCGCCATCCGCGGGCGAAACAGCTGGCCGAGAGCCACATCGGGGTCAACCGTGGCGGCATGCTGAACGAGCGAGATCAGCGGGATGAGCGCAAAGACAGCGATCGTCACGCCGAGCAGTCGCAGGGCCACGGGGGCGCCCTCCTGGGCACGCTCCGGAGGGCGCCGCTGCGTGGCGAGACGGATGGCCATCAGATCAGACCGGCGTCCTGCATCAACTCGATGACCTTCGGACCGTTCAATGCCGAGACGTCGACCACGGGCGGCTCGAGCGCGGAGAACGGCTTCACCTGGGAGTCCAGCTGGACGTCGGGGTTGAGCGGGTACTCCAGCGCATAGCTGTCGGCGAGCGCCTGCTGGCCGGCCTCGTCGACGAGCCACCTGACGAACTCCTGCGCGTCCTCCTGCTTGTCGCTGGACTCGAGGACACCGGCGCCGGAGACGCTCACGAACGCACCGGGGTCCTGGTTGGTGAAGAAGTGGAGCGCGGTCTCGGAGCTGTTCTCCCCAGACTCCTGCTGGTCGCGATACCAGTAGTAGTGATAGGCGATGCCGGTCTCGACCTCGCCGTCGTTGACGGACTGCATGACGATGTTGTTGCCGTCGTACACCTCGCCGTTCTCGGCCAGACCCTCGAGCCACGCCTTGGTGGCTGCTTCACCCTTGGTCTCGAGGACCGCGGAGACGATCGCCTGGAAGTCCGCGCCGGTGGGCGAGAACGAGACGCGACCCTTCCACTTCGGCTCGGCGAGGTCGACGATGCTCGTGGGCAGCTCATCTTCGGAGATCTCGGAAGTGTTGTACATCAGCACCGTGGAGCGGGCCGCGAAGCCCGTCCAGTCCCCGCTTGCGGGACGGTAGGCCTGCGGGATCAGCTCGAGGGTGCCTTCCTCCAGCGGAGCGAAGAGGCCCTCCTTCTCGACCAGTGACATGGCCGGTGAGTTCTCGGTGAGGAACACGTCCGCCGGCGACGCGTCGCCCTCCGCGACGAGCTGGTTGCCGAGCTCGAAGTCACTGCCGTTGCGGAGCTTCACCTCGATGCCGGTCTCGTCGGTGAACTTCGGGGCGAGCTCCTTGAGGAGCTCCTCGTGCTGAGCGTTGTAGACCGTGATGAACGGCCCGTCGTCCTCCTGGCTGCAGGCGCTGAGTGCGCCGGTCAGCAGGAGGAGAGGAACAGCAACAGCGAGCAGACGGGATGTCATGAGAGTCCTAGAACGGTGGCTAAGGGTCGCCTTACCTTAGTTCTCGGGCGCGGGAAAGAGCAACGTGACGATCCCGACCAGCGGTATCGGCACCTTGGTCGACCGGACTGGCCCGAGGGCCGCGGGTCGGTTCGGGCGAGGTATGGCGTACCAGCTGCTCGTAACTCCGCAATTGCGGCCGTGTGACATGTTCGACGCGCAGAAACATGTCACACGGCCGCAATTGCGCGACTACACGCACACGGTCAGGCGCCGGCGCGGACCTCGGCCAAGAACTCGGCGATCCGACCGATGGCCTCCTCGAGCATGTGTACGTCGGGCAGGGTGACCAGCCGGAAGTGGTCCGGCCGGGGCCAGTTGAAGCCGCTGCCGTGAGTGACCAGGATGTGCTTGGCACGCAGCAGGTCGATCACGAACTGCTGGTCGTCCTTGATCGGGTAGACCTCGGGGTCGAGCTTCGGAAAGCAGTAGAGCGCCCCCTTGGGCTCCACCGAGGAGACCCCCGGGATGTCGTTGAGCATCCGGTGGGCCAGCATGCTCTGCTCGAAGAACCGGCCGCCGGGGCCGATGAACTCCTCCACCGACTGGTAGCCGCCGAGCGCGGTCTGGATGGCGTGCTGCCCCGGGACGTTGGCACACATCCGCATGTTCGCGACCAGGGTCAGACCTTCGAGGAAGTCCCGCGCGAGGTGCTTGGGTCCCGAGACCATCAGCCAGCCGGCGCGATAGCCACAGACCCGGTAGGCCTTCGACAGCCCACTGAAGGTGAGGCAGAGGACGTCGTCATCGGTGTACGCCGCGGTGTGGAGGTGGGTGGCCCCGTTGAACAGGATCTTCTCGTAGATCTCGTCGGAGAAGATGACCAGGTCGTGGCGTCGGGCGATGTCGACCATCGCCTTGACGGTGTCCTCGCTGTAGACGGCCCCGGTCGGGTTGTTCGGGTTGATGATGACGATCGCGTGGGTGTTCTCGGTGATCTTGGACTCGATGTCCTCGAGGTCCGGGTTCCACCCGTTCTCCTCGTCGCAGAGGTAGTGCACCGGCGTCCCGCCCGAGAGCGAGACTGCGCCGGTCCACAGCGGGTAGTCCGGCGCCGGGACGAGGATCTCGTTCCCGTCGTCGACGAAGGTCTGCAGCACCATCGAGATCAGCTCGGAGACACCGTTGCCGATGAAGACGTCATCGACATGGGCCTCCTGCAGCCCCCGGGACTGGTAGTACTGCGCGACCGCGGTCCGCGCGGACCAGATTCCTCGGGAGTCGGAATAGCCCTGGGCGTCGGGGAGGTGGTGGACCATGTCGGCGACGACGGCCTCGGGAGCCTCGAATCCGAAGGGGGCGGGGTTCCCGATGTTGAGCTTCAGGATCCGGTGGCCCTGGGCCTCGAGGCGCTGGGCCTCCTCGAGGATCGGTCCGCGGACGTCGTACCGGACATTCTTCAGCTTCTTGCTCTGCTTGATCTGGCGCACCCGCACATGATCGCAGGCCGGTGGTCGCCGCGTCGCGCGAGTTCCCTTCAGTTCACGGTGTTGCGCAGCGGCTCGCCGGCGACATACCGCTCCAACTGGGTCCGCACCAAGGCAGCCATCCGCGGCAGCATTGCGGTCGTGCCACCGCCCGCGTGCGGGGTGATGAGCACGTCGGGGGCCTCCCACAGCGGGTGTCGGTCCGGCAGTGGCTCCGGGTCCGTGACGTCGAGGGCGAAGCGGAGTCGTCCGGCGTGGGCGATCACGGCGTCGGTGTCGAGGGTGGGCCCACGACCGATGTTGACCACCAGTGCGCCGTCCGCGAGGCGGGACAGGAAGGCGTCGTCGACGAGCTTGTCGGTGGATTCGAGGTGAGGCAGGACGTTGACCACGACATCTGTGTCGGGCAGCAGGTCGTCGATCTCGCCGATGCCGTGCACCTGCGAGAGCAGGTCATCGGGACGAGGTGTCGACGCGACCGCGGTCACGACGGCCTTCGAGGCGACCATCCGCTCGGCGATCGCGCGGCCGATGGAACCGTAGCCCAGGATCAGTACGCGACTGTCGGCCAGCGAGCGACGTCGCGGCATCCTGACCCAGCTGCCGTGCTGGCGCACCGCTTCGGGGATTCCACGCAGGCTGGCGATGGTCATCCCCAGCGCCATCTCGGCGGTTGCGTCGTCGTGCACGCCCGTGGCGTTGGACAACTTCACTCCATCAGGCATCAACTCGAGCATCCCGTCATACCCGGCGGACTGGAGTTGAACGACGCGAAGGTCCCCGAAGGCGCTCAGGTTTGCCAGAGTTGTCGCGCTGGTGACGTAGTCGGCCACCAGGAACTCCACCTCGCCGGCCCGGTTGCCCGGGTCGCCGACCAAGATCTCGACGCCGGGCACCTCCCCCACGGCTTCGCGCAGTTCTCCGGTCGGCAGCATCGCGATGACTCCAGACATGGGTGCATGATAGTCGCGTGGCTGCGTGTGGTTCCTCGCCCGATCAGGTGACTCGCCCGATCAGGTGAGTGGGAGGTACGACGTCAGGTCGGCCCGCTCGCCACTGGCCCGGAGCCGACCGTCGTGCTCCGCGTCGGCCCACTTCACCTCACCCACGGCCAGCCCAATCCACACTGCGGCGGACAGCTCCACGACCGCAGGCGGCGTACCCCTAGTGTGGCGCACCCCCGGGATCACCTGCACCGCTGCGAAGGGCAGCACCCGAACCTCGACGGAGTTGCCGGGCGCCCGATGCTGCAGGACGGCGAGGTAGTGCTTGGTGAGCAGCTTCAGGTCGGCCCGATCGGTGGCATGACCGGCTGCCCCGCCGTGCTCACGCCACCGGACCAGCGCGGCTGCGACGTCGGCAGGGTCCTCGGGAACCAGTTGTTTGGCCACCCACCCATCATCGCGGGTCGAGTGCTGAGTTGGTTGCCCGGGCGACCAGCCCAGTACTCGACTCAGGCGCCGCCAGCCATCCGCGTCGCGGTCCGCGCGACGGCCTCGACCAGCTCCGGCGGCTCCTCGACGGTGAACCCGGCGGGGATCGTGGCGAGGATCGCGAGCGGCCAGAAGAAGTCGTCGACCTGCATCGCCATCACGACCTCGTCCCCTTCCTCGGTCAGCTCGGCCCACCTCCCCACCGCGCGGTCGACGGTCTCGAGGGAGGCACGGAACCGCACGCGGACGTCGTGCTTGCGGGGGATGCTCTTCATTCCGGCCTGCACGAAGGCGAGCGCGTCCTCGGCCGGAAGCTGGCGCTGACGGAAACGGGAGCCGGTCAGCTCCGGACCCGAGATCCGGTCGACGCGGAAGCTGCGCCAGTCGTTGCGAGTGCGGTCGTAGCCGACGAGATACCACCGCCGGCCCACGGAGACGAGTCGGTGCGGCTCGACGTGGCGCCGGGTCTCCTCCGCGCCGCGGGCGATGTAGCCGAACCGGACGGTCTCATCGTCCCGACAACCCTGGGCGATGGTGGTCAGCGCCCCGGCGTCGACCGTCGGGCCGTACGACGGTGCCGGGATCGTGTGGGACTGAAGCGCGTCCATCCGGCGACGCAGCCGCGGCGGCATCAGCGAGATCACCTTGGTCAACGCGGCAAGAGCCGTCTCTTCCATGCCCTCGACGGCGCCGGCGGCCGAGGTGCGCAGCCCGACCGCGATCGCGACGGCTTCCTCGTCCTCGAGCAGCAGCGGCGGCATCGTGGCGCCGGACTGGAGCTGGTAGCCACCGGCCACGCCCCGCGACGCATCGACCGGATACCCGAGCTCGCGGAGCCGGTCGATGTCGCGGCGCAGCGTCCGCGCGCTCACCTCGAGCCGGTCGGCGAGCGCGCCGCCGGGCCAGTAGCGGTGGGTCTGCAGGAGGGAGAGGAGTCGCAGCATCCGGGCGCTGGTGGTCATGGAAGCCAGACTAATTCTGATAGCGGACAGAAAGTGGCCTGATTGCCCGGAAGGGTCTGCGACATGGCGACACACGCCCAGTCGGGACCCGTGATCGAGACCCGGGGTTCGCCGAGGCGGCTACGGTGACGGCGCTGAGGGTGTGGGCCGGCATGCGCGCGATGCGCAAGTCGTCGTGATCCTCGAGCGCGGTCGGCAGGTCACTCGAAGACGGTGACTTCGGACCCGTCACCCGTGATCAGCATCCTCGAGCCGATGCCGTCCAGCCGGTGTCCTTCCGGAACGTCGAAGCGCCATGCTTCCTCACCACCGGGCCCGTCGTAGTAGGTGACCTGCTCCATGGAATCCCGGACGTAGTACCCATCGGAGGTCGGCAGCACGATCCCACTCTCCAGGCTGCCGGCCTCCTCACCGTCGGTGTCGTAGATCGTCCGCGTGGCCGGCACAGCGGCGTAGTAGTCGCCGTCGATGCGGACCGTGGTGATCGAGACTCCCTGCTCGGTCGTCGCACTGCTGGTGTCGATCGGGACGCGACCTTGCTCCCCGTCCGCACGCAAGATGATGGCCTCGACCCCACCGTCGTCGGTGGTGGTCGTCGTGGACACCGCGACGACCGTGTCGAGTCCGAGGTCGTCGAGCATGGCGTTCGAGATGTCCTCACTCCACAGTTCCTCGCCACTGCGCGGGTCGAAGCCCTTCACGCTCGATCCGTCGGAGAGCACGACCATGTCCTCAGCGGCCTCGAGCGTTCCCTCGCCAGAGGCGAAGGTCTCCACCGTCCAGTCTTCTTCGCCGGTCTCGGTGTCCAACGCGCGCAGCTCTCCGTCCGAGACGAGGTACGTCACGTCGTCGCGAACCTCAACCCCCGTCTGGTCCGTGTTGGGCACCCTCCAGCGCTCCTCACCCGTCTCGGAGTCCATCAGCATGGTCTCGCCCGCGCTCGTCACCAGGGCGCCGTATTCGGTGTCGTCCTCGAAGTGGGCATCCTCGAGCACGAAGCGGGACTCGCCGTCCTTCAGCGAGAATCCCTCGACCTCACCCCCGCTCCCCACAGCGATCAACAGGTCCTCGTCGATCAGCTGGCCGATGAACCCCTCCGGGTCGACCTCGAGGGTCCCCCGCTCCTCGGCGTCGCCGTCACTGGCCACCAGCAGCTCGGTGTCGCCGCCGGTGGGTGTGTGCGCGATGACCACGTCACCGTTCTTCTTCACCGCCGCTGCCCGCGCGACGCCGTCGTCGGTCGACCAGGACCAGACTTCCTCGGGCTCATCGGTGATCGGCTCGAAGTCCAGCAGCGTATTTGTCCCCGCCGCGCCTCCCGGAGCGTCCGTGTCGGAGTCACGGAACGCGAAGTAGCCACCGGCCGCACCCGCGACGAGCACGAGCGCGAGCG
>JAKDNC010000838.1 GCA_030452025.1 Nocardioides sp.
GCCGTCGTCCCAGATCGCGACGAGACCGAGGCCGTGGACCGGCGCGAAGGCAGCGGCGCGGGTACCGACCACGATCCGGCGCGCTCCGCGGGAGATCGCCAAGAAGTCGCGGTAGCGCGCAGCCGGACCGCTCTCGGCGGTGAGGGCCACGTGGTGGCCCGCACCGAGCACGGAAGTCAGCGCCCGATCGACCCGGGCGACGTCCTTGCCGTCAGGGACGCAGATGATGCTCCCCCGGCCTGAGGAGTACGTCGCGGCAGCGGCGCGGGCGAGCAGGTCGGGCCAGTCGACGCCCGGCGCGGCCGACCAGACGGCCCGGGGGCTGCGCCGGTCGGACAAGGCGGTGACGAAGGCTCCGCCGTGGATGTGTCCGGCCCAGGGTGCCCGGATCGGGCCAAGGTCGAGGGCGGGGGCCGGTGCAGGGTCCGACCCGGTCTTCTCGGTGGTCGCGTGGCGTGGCGGGATCGCCAGCCGCAGCACGTCGGCGCGGGTGCCGGCATACCTCTCGGCGATGCTGGCCGCGACCTCGGCGATCTCCGGGTGGAGCACGCACTCGGGGCTGACCACGCGGCGCAAGGGCTGGAGCCGTCCCGGGTGATCACTCCCGGCCTCCCGGGCGACGACGAAGCCGTCGACGTCCTGACCCGCGAACCGCACCTTGACCCGAGCGCCGGGCACCGCTGTCTCGGCCATCGTCTCGGGCACGGCGTAGTCGAAGACCCGGTCCAGGTGGGCCAGCGACACCTCGACCAGGACCCTGGCGACCGGTTCCAGCTCTGCGAGCGGCGTCGTCTTCTTCGCTGGAGCGCGTCCCCTGCGGGCCTGGGCACGCACCATCCCAGGCAGCAGCTCGGGCTGCTCCGGGGTGGTTTCGGGTCCTTGGCTCACGTCGGTATTACTACCAGTCAGCCCCGACACCGGTCCCGCCGAGTCGGTGCGACGGCGGCATCCGGAATCCCCGCCTACCCGGGGAAACTGTTGACTGGTGGGGCTACTTGCTGGCGGCAGCCTTGAGCGCGTCGGCGCGGGCCGTGGACTCCCAGGTGAACTCCGGGAGCTCGCGACCGAAGTGGCCGTACGCCGCCGTCTTGGCGTAGATGGGGCGCAACAGGTCGAGATCGCGGACGATCGCGGCAGGACGCAGGTCGAAGACTTCGAGCACCGCCTTCTGGATGTCTTCGTCCGGGACGGTGCCGGTGCCGAAGGTCTCGATGAAGACGCCCACCGGGTGCGCCTTGCCGATGGCATAGGCCACCTGGGCCTCGCAGCGACGGGCGAGCCCGGCGGCGACCACGGTCTTGGCGACCCAGCGCATGGCGTAGGCGGCTGAGCGGTCCACCTTCGACGGGTCCTTGCCCGAGAAGGCGCCCCCACCGTGGCGCGCCATGCCGCCGTAGGTGTCGATGATGATCTTGCGACCCGTCAGGCCGGCGTCACCCATCGGTCCACCGACGACGAACTTGCCGGTCGGGTTGACCAGAAGCGTGTAGTCCTTGGAGGGGATGTCGAAGGTCGCCAGGACCTCGTCGATCACGTGCTTCTTGATGTCAGCTTCGAGGGTCGGGTGATCGACCTCATCGGAGTGCTGGGTCGAGAGCACGACGGTGTCGATGCGCACCTGGTTCCCGTCTGAGTCGTACTCGATGTTGACCTGCTTCTTGCCGTCAGGAC
>JAKDNC010000099.1 GCA_030452025.1 Nocardioides sp.
GCGACGACTACGAGGTCTCGCCCGTTCTGCGCCTGATGATCGGCCCGGACACGGCCCGGAGTTCATCATCCTGTATCGCGCAGCCGGTGCCGACTCCCTTGCCGATGCGGACGCGGAGTACGCCGAGGACGAGGACTTCGCCGATGTCGGTGAGGACGCGGCAGTCGTCCCCGATGGCGGGCAGCCGACGCAGAACTGAGACCACCCGGACAGCAGAGAGGGGACGTGCCGCGGCACGTCCCCTCTTCTGCCACCGACCCCGGAGGGCGGTGGATGTCCGTCAGAGTCGGACGACGATATTCTCCGAGTCGATGAAGCGACCCATGGGGGAGCTCAGTGTCTCGATCACCTCGGCCACGTGCTGCGGCTGCATGATCGTGCTGGGATCCTCGTCCGGGGCGAGCACCTTGCGCAGCGCCGTCGCCGTGCGGCCCGGCGCCAGGCCCCCCCCGCGGGTTCCGTAGATCGCCAGCTCCTCGCGCATGACCTGCGACATGTTGATGACCGCGGCCTTGGAGGCCGAGTAGGACAGCCAGCCCGAACGCCCGTTGATACCGGCGGTCGAGGCGATGTTCACGATCAGGTCGAAGGTGTTGCCGTTGTTCAGCAGTGACTGCACCAGGGTGAACGGCGCATAGAGGTTGACCCTCATGGTCCGCTCGAAGTCCTCCTGGTCGACCTGCTGGATCGGGACCGGGTTGGTGTACCCCGCATTGTTGACCAGCAGGTGGATCTGCCCGACCTCCTCGAGGACCTCGGCGGCGGCGGTCTTCAGCGCCTCGAGGTCACCGACGTCGACGGTGCGGGCGATGATCGTCGTGCCGGCCGGGACGGACTTCTTCAGCTCGGCGACGGCCGTGGTGAAGTCCTCCGAGTCACGGGCGAACATGACGACCGTATCGACATCGCCCTCGGCCATCGCGAAGCGGGTGGCGGTCTCCAGACCGATGCCACGGGACGCACCCGTGACCAGCAGAGTCTTACTCATCGATTTCCTCCTCCGGGCGCAGGAGGAATGCCGCCATACGCACGTCCGTGGGTGTGGTCACCTTGAGGTTCATGTCTGAACCGTCGATGTAGTGCACCTCGTGGCCGTTGTCGACCACGAGCGTGGCGTCCTCGGTGTACTCGAGGTCCTGCGCGGCCGCCTTCTCGTGGGAGCTCTGCAGATCCGCCTTCGAGAACTTCTGCGGCAGCTGCACGTTGCGCAGCCGTGCCCGGTTCAGCGAACCGGTGATCATCGACGTTCCCGGGGCGACGGGGGCGACCGTGAAGGGGATCTGGGTCATCAGGGCGACGTTGGGGAACTCGGAGGCGATCAGGCGCTCGAAGTCCTCCTGGGCGACCAGGGGGCGGGCGGTCTCATGGATGATCACGTCATCGTTCTCGCACGCGGAGATCATCTTGGCGACCGAGGTGTGTCGGGAGGTGCCCGCCTCGACCAGCGTGACCGGGGTGGAGATCGCGTAGGCCTTCAGGACCTGCTCGATCTCGTCGCGCCAGCCTTCCGGGTAGTTCAGGACGATCTGCGTGATGTCCTTGATCTTGTCAGCGGTGATCAGCGAGTACACGATGATCGGGATGCCGCGGAGCTTGAGCAGCTGCTTCGGCTGGTTCGCGCCGATTCGAGTGCCCACACCGCCGTTGAGCAGGATGAGTGAGTACATAAATGGTTCCTTCATGCGATGTTCGCCGTCCCGCCCGGCTCCGGGGAGTCGACGTCGAGACCGCGCTGCCGAGGGACTGAGGACACCCCGCGCGGGAGCGCGGGGTTTGTGCCGACACCTTACAAGCCGTGACGGCAGATTCCGGCAGGCTGCGAGGAGGGACGTCGCGGGTGTCGGACGAGGGATCAGTCGCCGTTGTCCTCGTCGTTGCGTGAGGTGTCGTTGTCCTCGTCCGGAACCTCGTCGAGCTCCCGCTCGGGGCCGGGACGGTCCTGTCCGGCCTGACCCCGGATCTCGGAGCCGCCCTCCTCGCCCTCGGCCGGGGCGTTGAGCGCTGCAGCGGGCTTGCGCTCGTGCAGGACCACATGGCGGGCCGCGTCCACGAAGGCCTCGGCGTAGTTCTCCGCCGGGAACGGACCTAGGTAGGCCTCACGGGTCGCCTTGCGCTGATCGGCCTTCGTGTCGTGCAACAGCAGCTCGTCGAGCGCGCCGCTCAGGTTCGACAGGTCCTTGGTGATCACGTACGCGGAACGCGCCAGCGGGAACGCATCCTCGAACTCCTTCGCAGTCGAGGTCATCGTGACCAGACCGTACGGCTTGCCGGAATACAGGAAGTCCGGGACCACCGAGGAGACGTCGGAGATCATCGCGTCGGCGGCGTTGAAGCAGCCGAAAGCGTCCAGGTCCTTCTCCGCCGGAGGTCCAAAGAGGTGCTCGCGTCCGTTCTGCTCCGCGTCGGCGTGCAGCATCTCGTGGATCTCGCGGATGCGTTCACGAGCCTGCGGATTGCGATAGCTGAAGGGGTGGGGGCGGAACACGACGGTCCGCTCCCGAGCGATCAGCTCGCGGATGATCTGCGGGCCGACGGGCAGGGACCCGTAGTTGGTGTCGGCGTAGTGCCCCTCCCAGGTCGGGGCGTACAGGACGGTCCGGACCGGCAGGTTTTCGGGGCCCTGTTGGTGGACGGACTCCACCTGCGGGCGACCCACGATGGCGAACTTCTCCAGCGGGATGTCCACGCCGTTGTCCGCGTACCGGTCGATCCCGGCCTGTCCGGCGACGAAGACCTTGTCGTACAACGCGGTGACCGGGTTGAAGCTTGAAGCCTTGTCGCTGTCGCCGTGCAGCAGCTGGACGTGGGTCATGTGGGGATAGCGCACCAGATGGACATTGGGGGCGGAGTTGTTGACGTAGAAGGCCGCCGTCATGGCGGGGGTGATCACGTCGTCCAGCTGCCAGATGTTCGTGCGCACGACGACGGGGGCGTCGGTCAGCTCGGAGATCTCGCGGAACGCGGAGGTACGACGCAGCACCACGATGAACTTCTCGCCGATCCGCTCGAGGAACTCGATCCACATGCCCACCTGGTAGGAGGAGCCCGCCGGTACGCCGTAGTACAGGACGAACTTCGGCTCGTACGCCTCCACCGCCGCGTACAGGTTGTTGTCGGAGTCGACCGACTCGCGGATGCGTCGGAACGAGTCCAGGGCGGAGAAGCCGGCGAGACCCAGAGCGATCAGCGGCAGCACCAGCAGGGCCCCGGCCGGGACGTGCACGAGCAGGAGGATGCTCACTAGGACGGTCAGCGCGAGATCGAGCAGGAGTACCAGGTTCACCGGGAATCGCGGACCACGGGTGTCGGCGATCCCCGGAAGGTTCGAGACCCGCAGCTTGCGCCCCGGTGCGACTCGCGTGACGACCGGCTCGGCCAGCGGCAGCAGGGCGAGCAGGATGACCGTCGCCCAGCCGAACGGCCCGGTCGTACCGGCGCTCCAGGCGATGCCCAGCGGCAGCAGTCCCAGGAGGAGCCGGATCCCGTGCTCACCGTTCAGAGCGGTTCGGGAGACACCCTTGCGCAGACGGCGGTAGCCGCGGCGGAGGAGGATGAAGAACGGGTACAGCGCCGGGATCGCAGCGATCGCGGGATGGATCTCGAGAGCCATCAGAGCAAGCGGCGCGAGGGCGAACAGCGTCTGGGTGAGGCGGCGGCGGAGTCCGCCGACACGCTGCCAGGGGATTGACATCCGATGGACGGGCGACGCATCAGTGCCGTTCGTTTCGTTCTGGTTCATCGCCGCGGGGCTCCTTGAGCATGGGTTGGGGGCCGTTGGATGACTGGGAGCCTTGAACGGAAATCGTTGCGACGTACGCTGGACAAGAAGGTGGGACCTGAGGCCAGTTGGCATCCCCGCCAAGATCTTTGACGAAGGATCACTGTACGTGCATGCGACGTTCAGCCGATGGATCTGTCGATGCCGCGCGTCCTGGCGTCGTTGCGCTGATGCCCAGGCATGATGGAGGGATAGCGGCGCACGACATGCTTCGAAAATGGCCGTATCATTTCGGTTCATCAATCGACCCGTCCGGGTCAAGAGAGGCGGATGCAGTGTTTCGACGGCGAGCGAAGCTGCCGAAGGTTCCGATTTATATCTTGCTCAGCGTTGTTCCTGAGTCCTTCGGCGGAATGGTAACCGTAGCGCTTCAACGCAGTTCGGCTTTCGCTCGAGCTGACGGCCGATTCATCGAAGTTTTAACTAAATCTCCGGACATGTTAGATCCTGCGATAAGGACACGCGGGCTGCACGAGGCCGGGCGCCTGGATACTAGGGTCACTCTTCGAGGTGTGTGGCACGAACTGGTGACGATGAGTGACGCGGAGCTGGCTTCCCTCAGGTCGCCGGACAACCTTAAGATCGAAGTGATGGAGAGTCTTTTGGAGCCGGACGGTAGTCCGGCAGTGTATCGGAAGAATTCCAAGGGCGATATTCTCCAGGTCGATTACTTCCGGGATGACGGGACGCGTGCGATCAGCAATAGATCGGACGTTCGACGTGAGGGAACCCTTGGCGGGCGACTTATTACCGTTTTCGGACGTGACGGAACTCCGCTTGCCCAGTGGGCGAGCCTCCGGCGTCTATACCACGCCTGGGTTGATGTTGTCATCGGCGGTGGCGAAGCCATCCTGGTGGTCGACTCTGCGCCTGCAGGGGGTCTTTTCTTCGACTACCGTCGCGACAACGTCACGACAATCCAGGTTATCCACAATCATCATCTGCTCCAAATGCGTGCTGAAGAGCGGGGAAAGCTCAGCGCAGACGTCATGAACATGCTGACGCACCTTGACTGGTTCGATGCTGTTGCCGTCCTCACGCAAGGTCAGTACGCGGACCTCATGGGTGCGAACGTTCTCGGAGGCAATGGGTTCGTCGCCCCCAATATGCTCGTCGACCCACAGCCTGAAGGTGCTTCTGTCCGAGACCCGTTGCATGGCGTTATTGTCGCTCGCCAAGTCCGGCAGAAGCGTTTGGATCATGCACTTCAAGCTTTGGCGGGTGCTGCCGGCGCCGGGTCGCGCGCACACCTCGAAATGTATGGAAGCGGGGGCCTGGGACCGAAGTTGCATCGGGCTGCTGACGAGCTGTCTGTGGACGATAGGGTGTTCTGGCGAGGATACGACCCGCGCGCCAAAGAGAAGTTTGCGGAGGCCTCCTTCACCATTCTCAGCAGCCGCTATGAAGGGCATCCCGTGGCCCTCTTGGAGGCCATGTCTGCGGGATGCATTCCGCTCGCGTACGACGTCGAATACGGGCCGCGCGACACGATCACCGATGGCGTCAACGGATTTCTTGTCCCGGACGGGGATGTTCCCGCGCTCTCCGCGGCCATAGATCGTGTCGCGTCGATGGATAGCGCTGAACTGGCGAAAATGCGCCGCGCGGCAATACTTCGGTCCCAGGACTTCTCTCCCAAGGAAATCACCCAGTTGTGGGCGAGCGCTCTGAAAGATGTGCGAAAAAACAAACGCCCGGTGGTGAATGAGTCAGGCACCGTGTCATTGACGGGTGCGACCATGGGTGAAGACGGATTGCGATTGAACATCGATGTGACGGGAAAAATTGTCTCATCAACGCGGTCCGTCTTGATCGCCTGGATAGGGCGAAATCAGGACGCTTATGGGCGAGTGAAGGCTCGCATTACGCGCAAACGCGGTCGCCTCCATGCCGAGGCTGTCATTGATGTCAATCGCCTGGAATCGCTCAATACCGGTACGGTTATGGATGTTTACGCCGACATCTGCAATGACTCGACTCCGCTCAGGAAAAGGATCCCAACTGGAAGTGTCCATATTCCGGGGGTCGACCACGGGTTCATGCCGTTCGCAACCGTCGCAGGGAACCTGAGCATCCATTATGTTGCTGCCCCGGAGTCAACTGAGGTTCGATCTGTCTGACCTGGTGTCAGTTGGAAGATGCCGTGACTCTTGAAGTAGCTCGCAGCACGGATCAGGAACTAATTGTGAGAATCCAAGGAACGTCCTTCCCGCTCTGACGACGTTGGGACAATCTAGAGCTTTCTATGCGAGAACCGTGCAATCGTTCGAGTTGGCACCTGAATCTTTGGCCCACTCTGTCCCAGATCGCGGTGTTCATGTCGACCGGATCAGCTGGATCAGCAGCGGCTGGCTCAGGACGCCATAGAGGCGTGAGCGCCTAACGCGAGATGCTCCGGATGGTTGGCGACTCAGGCATAGCTCACCAGCCCTGGAGGTCCTCGCTGTGTCGACAGGGCTCCGGGCGCGTCGCCAATCTCCAAGTCGAGTGCGGCTAGAATTCGAGGGAGCAACTCTATCCCGACTTGACTGGAGTCATCTTGCCGAGACTACGACGGCTTCGCCGACTGGCTGCCCGCTCCCTCCCGATCGCTACCAAGGATCAAATGCGTGCGGGAGCGGCTAGAACGGCACGATGGGCAGAGGAGTATGAGCGCCTGCTAGCAGCCACGGAAGGTCGTTCCGTGCGCAAGGCCCCCCTCAAGGTCCCGCAGCCGGACCCCGCCGTGAGCGTCCGCAAGCACGTTCCCACGCCCGGTGCGGAGACGTTGCTCCAGGACCTTCGGAGGGGAAAGAGCTTCACGGAGGCTTCTGTGCGCGCGACGCGTTCGATGGTGAAGGCGAAGCGTGCCGACACCGCACAGTCTCTCGGCGATAGCCTGCAGCAAGAGGCAGCGACTGTGGTCGCCGGGCACGTGGCGTCCGGTATTGTGGCTCACTCCCGAGGGCATTACGCATTGGCCCTGCACCATTTCGACTCCGCTGACAAAGATGTTGTGCTGGAGCACGCCCCCGTGGAGATGATTGATTCACTGTTCACTGCCGATCCGGATCGCGGTGTTCAGGAGACCCGGGAGTGGATTTCCGGACCTAGGCAACTCAAAGCCCGAGTCTGGTTTGAGATCTACCGCCAATTGTTCGTGGCAGATGAACTATCGATGGCCGATCGGGCCTTTGCTCTGGTGAAGGAGAATTATTCGACCGCTGAGCAGGCGGCGGAGTGGCGCACGGGCATCGATGACATCGCTTGGGGAGAGCGATGGAGCGGGTGCACGCGGAATGCGGCCGCGCCACCCCCGAAGCAAGATCGAATTTCCTTTGGAATCGTTGATTACCCTCAGCCGGGCCGTGCCCGATCCTCTCAGAACATTGGCGATCAAATCCAGACCCTGGCGTCGCTCGGCCACGTTGTTCGGCAACAGGGGCTCCGATTCCATGGTGATGCCGAGGTCGTGGGTTTCGTCGAAGCCATGAAGGAGCGCGTTCGACCCGAGCTTCGTCGGACGGATGTCGATGCGGACGTCCAGCTTGTCACGGTGGAACGTGATTCGTCGACGTATCAGAAGTTCGCTCCGAACACCTGGCTGCTCGAGTTCGGGTGGCATATGCATTCGCTTTTTGGCCTGGGACTGTATGACTTCCCGCTCCACCCGAACCTCAATCCAATCTTCGTCTCATTCCACTGCAGTAAGCGCGAACTGCTGTCCCCTGACGCAGTGGACTATCTCCGCGAGCATGGACCAATCGGGTGCAGAGACTGGACGACGGTTGATCTGCTGCTCTCCCTGGATGTTCCCGCCTTCTTCTCCGGCTGCTTGACGACCACCGTGAACACGGTGTTCCCGGACCTTAAGACGAAGCCAGACTCGGATACCGTCTACGTGGACGTCGTACGTAGTCCGGTTCCGAAGGGTAAGGATAACGTTAAGCAATCGTACGGTGCCGTGAAGAAGCGGTCTTTCGTGGAAAACATGTGGGATGCGGTCGAACTGCTGGAGTGGTACCGCCACAAGTACACGGACGTCGTCACCACTCGACTGCATTGCTATCTTCCCACAACATCGTTGGGTCTCAACGTGCATTTCGAGCCGAAGAACAACGCGGACGTGAGGTTCGCCGGCTTGTTCCGTCTGGATGACAAGTCGTTTGATGCCATACAGTCCCGAATGCGCGATCGTCTGGAACCTGTGCTCTCGGCCATTTTTCAGGGGCAGGACCGTAACTCCGTGTACCAGCTCTGGCGTGAGACAGTTGAGCCTGAGGTTGAGGTCGCGCGCCAGCGCCACTTTGATGTGAAGCCCCTTCCGAGTGGATCCGAGATGGTCCACGAATTGGTATCGCAGGCATCTGTTCCGCAGCTGAGCTGGGATGCCGGCGACGGGATTCTCGATGTCGTGCTGACGCCGACGGAGAAGCAGCTTCCGCACCTGGCGCCCGTCGTGCTATCCGCCGCATCGGCAGCATCTAAGATGCTGCGCGTCTGGGTCGTCTATCCGTCTGCGAAGAAGGAGGAGATCTCGCTTCCAGGCGTCGAGCTGCATTGGGTCGACACGAGTAGTATCGATCTCGCGGGATCGGGTGTCCGCGACCGTCGGTCACTGGACAGGACTCTTCTTTCGGACCTACTCCCGATCGATCGAGCGGTACTGCTCCCGGTCGATGGCGTCGTCGTCGGCGATCTCGCCGATCTCTTCGAGACAGATTTGGGCGAGACACGTATCGGGGCCCGCTCAGCGTCCGGTTCGCAGGACAGCGGTTTTGGAGTCCTCTACAGTGCGGCGAGGGCGCTCGACAAGATGCCTGAGGTTGCGTTCGAGTTCTACACGCGAATCCACCGCAACCATGTTTTTGATTTCGAAGCGTTTGACACGGATGTGATGGTCCTGGACCTGAAAGGCCTGAGGTCGGACGAGTTCGCCGCATCGGTCCTCCCCGCCATGCGCCAGTACCTCTTGAACGATCGCGCCGCATTCCACTTCTTTGCGGGCTCGCATTACCGCACTATCGGGGCAGAGTGGGCCTATGTCCCCACACGCGAGTACATCGATCAGCCGATGGTGTGGCATTGGTCCGACGGCACGAAGCCATGGTCTGCAGACTTCACTCCCGGATCGTCGATCTGGAAACAGTTCACTGCCAGCAGCTACTAAGGAATCGTTCGGCTGCTGCGCCATCACTCCTCGCGTCGGGTTCTCGTAATTTAGGTCTCGTTCGTATCTGAATTATCTGCAGTGGTGCCGACTAGAGCGACCACGTGAAATTCTCCACCGGCGCTGAGGGGTGCGGCATTGCTCCAGCGGCTCCGGCACTCAATATCTGGGATATTCGCCGACTAGCCTGCAAAGCCGGTTTGGGAGAGCATTTTGATTGCTTCGCCGGTGGGGATAGGGATTGCTCGCATAGTGGTGCGAGTGCGGCGTGGAC
>JAKDNC010000100.1 GCA_030452025.1 Nocardioides sp.
CGCGGGCGAGCGCCAGCCGGGCGCGTTGGCCGGCCGAGAGTCCGACGCCGTCCTCGCCGAGGGGAGTGTCGAGGCCGTGGGGGAGGGCAGCCACGACGCCGTCGAGGTCGACCATCCGCAGGGCGTCGAGGAGATCGTCCATACCTGCCTCCGGACGGCCGATGCACAGATTGGCTGCGATCGAGTCGGCGGTGAGCCATGGACGTTGGGGGAGCTGGGCGACCCGGGAACGCCAAGCGTCGATGCCGCCGGGCAGGTCGTCGCTGAGCTGGTCGGCGCCGACCCGGATCATGCCGTCGTCCGGGGGGAGTTCGCCGATGAGCGCCTGGAGCAGGGTGGATTTTCCACAGCCCGAAGGGCCAACGACGGCGGTGATCCCCCTGGCCGGGAGCCGTGTGGTCAGGTGCTCGATGACCGGGTGGGTGCGTCCGGGCCAAGACAGGGTGAGGTCGTCGATCCGGATCGGCTGCGGTGTCAGTTCGTGCCGACTCGACCCCTTCGTGTGCTTGTTCGTGCCGACTGGGCGATCCTGGGCGTCAGTTCGTGCCGACTCGGCAGCATACGTGGTCAGTGCGCGCCGACTGGGTGTGAGGGCGTTGATGGCCTCGAACGTCGCAGTGCCCTCCGCCGCGGAGTGGTATTCCGCGCCCACCCGGCGCAGCGGCCAGTAGGCCTCGGGCGCGAGCAACAACACGACCAGCGCGGTCTGCAGGTCCATCCCGCCGTCGGCCAGACGGAGGCCGACGCTGACCGCGACCAGCGCCACGGAGATCGTCGCGATCAGCTCGAGCGCGGCCGATGAGGCGAACGCCAACTTCAGCGTGTCGGCGCTGGCGCGCCGGTAACGTTCGGTGACTGCCCGGATCGTCGGCGCCTGGGCCTTTGCGCGCCGGTGCGCGACCAGGGTCGGCAACCCCCGGACGACGTCGAGGAAGTGGCCGGCGAGCGAGCTCAGCGCGCGCCACTCGCGGTCCGCCTTCTCCTGGGTGGTCAGCCCGATCAGGATCGCGAAGACCGGCACCAGAGGGAGGGTGAGCACGACGATCAGCGCGCTCCACAGGTCCTGGCTCGCCATCGCCGCCAGCGTCACCACCGGGAGGACGGCCGCCAGGACCAGCGCGGGCAGGTACTTCGTGAGATACGGCTCGACCGCGGCCACCCCACGCGTGGCAAGCGTCGCCAGCTCGCCCGTGCGTCGATCGGCCAGCTCAGTCGCCTCGAGGTCGAGAGCCGAGCGAAGCACCCGGCGTCGCAGGTGGCAGCCGACCCGACCGGCCGCACGACCGGCCAGGACGTCAACCAGCCAGCCGAGCACGGCTCGGCCCACGGTCACCCCGGCGAACCACCAGGCTGGAGCGTGCCAGCCCGGGCCTCCCGGGTCCGCCAGCAGCGTGGCGACCAGGGCGGCCCCGGCGAACGCCTGCCCGACCACGAGCAGACCGGCGACCACGTTGCCCACCAGCACCCCGGTCAGGGGCCAGCGCGCAGGCAACAGGTGCGGGAGGACCCGCGGGTCGAGCGGTTTCATGACGTGGACGGCTCCGGAGCGGTCTCGGGATGGGCGGCAGGAATGTGCGCGGTGCTGATCCGCTTGCGGAACACCCAGTAGCTCCATGCCTGGTAGCCGATCACGAACGGCATCACCGCGAGCGAGGCCCAGGTCATCACCTTCAGGGTGTACGCCGACGAGGCCGCGTTCACCGCCGTCAACGAGTTCGCCGCGTCGGTGGAGGAGGGCATCACGTCGGGGAACAGCGCCAGGAAGAGTCCGGCCACCGCGACAGCGATGGCCACGAAGGTGCCCGTGAAGGCCCAGCCCTCACGTCCCTTCCGCACCGCGAACAGGCCGGCAACCAGAGAGAGGGCCGCGACGACGAAGGCGACCGCCGAGGACGTCGTACCCGTGATCGTCTGGGTCCAGACCAGGAAGACCACCGCCACCACGGCGGTGACCGCCCCGAGCCGCACCGCGAGCGCGCGGGCACGGTGCCGGATCTCGCCGTCGGTCTTGAGTGCGATGAACACGGCGCCATGGGTGAGGAACAGCGTCGTGGTGACCACTCCGCCCAACAGGCCGTAGGGGTTGAGCAGGGTCAGCATGGTTCCGGTGAACTCGAAGTCCGCGTCGATCGGTACCCCGCGGACGATGTTGGCGAACGCCACACCCCACAGGAAGGCGGGTATGGCGGAGCCGAAGATGATCGCACGGTCCCAGCCGGCCTGCCATCCCGCCTCCTGACGCTTGTGGCGATACTCGAAGGCGAGACCGCGGACGATCAGGCCCACGAGGATCAGCAGGAGCGGGAGGTAGAAGCCGCTGAACAGCGTGGCATACCACTCCGGGAACGCAGCGAACGTGGCGCCGCCGGCGACCAGGACCCAGACCTCGTTGCCGTCCCAGACCGGGCCGATGGTGTTGATCATGACGCGTCGTTCGGTGTCGTCACGAGCCAGGACGGGCAGGAGCATGCCGACGCCGAAGTCGAAGCCCTCGAGGGCGAAGTACCCGATCCAGAAGAAGGCGATCAGGACGAACCAGACGGTGGTGAGTTCCATGTCTCTCCCCTTGGTGGTGGAGCCTCAGTAGGCGAAGGTCAACGGGGCGTCGTCGTCTTGGGACGACCCGCGCAGGGACGGGTCCGGTGGCTCGACGAAGGGCTCGGCACCGGCCTTGACGTATTTCACGAGTAGCCCGAATTCGATCACCGCGAGCACGGCGTAGAGCACGACCAGCGTGATCACCGAGGTCCAGGCCTCGCCGACGCTGACGCCGGGGGAGACCGCGTTGTCCACGGTCATCAGGCCGTAGACCACCCAGGGCTGGCGGCCCATCTCGGTGAAGATCCAGCCGAACGAGTTGCCGGCCACGGCGGTGAACGGCAGCGCCAGCGCGAGGAAGCCCCACCACTTCGCCTTCGGGCGCCGGCCCTTGCGGGTGAACCAGAGGAGTACGGCGGCGCCGAACGTGGACAGCATGCCGATGCCGATCATGAAGCGGAACGACCAGTAGGTCACCGGGATGATCGGGACGTAGTCCTCGGGGTGGTAATAGGCCGCACCCGGATCGGTGCCGTAGGTCTCGGCGTACTTCTCGCGCAGTGGATTGATCCCTTCGACCTTGCCGTCGAACGTGCCGGTGCCGAGGAAGGAGAGCAGGCAGGGCACCGTGACCGCGAACTTCTCCTCCTTGCCGTCAGGAGTGCCGATGGTGAAGACGGAGAACGGGGCGCAGCTCTCGGAGGTCTCGTAGAGACCCTCGGCGGCGGCCATCTTCATCGGCTGTACGTCGGTCATCACCTTGCCCTGCAGGTCGCCGCTGATCGCGACCCCGGCGCCGGCGATCAACGTCACCCAAGCGGCAATGCGGACCCCGGTGAGGTAGACCGGACGGTCCTCGTCGGCGGTCTTCCTGCGCAGATAGAGCCACGCCGAGACGCCGAGCACGAACGCGCCGCCGGTGAGATAGGCGGCCGTGACCACGTGAGGAAAGGCGACGAGCTGCACCTCGTTGGCCATCACCGCCCAGAAGTCGGTCAGCTCCGCCCGTCCGGTCTGCTCGTTGAACTCGTAGCCGACCGGATTCTGCATCCAGGAGTTCGCGGCGAGGATGAAGTAGGACGAGAGCAGCGTCCCGATGTGGACCGCCCACATGCAGCCGGCGTGCAGCCAGCGGGGGAGCTTGTCCCAGCCGAAGATCCACAGGCCCAGGAATGTCGACTCCATGAAGAAGGCGAGGATGCCCTCGATCGCGAGGAAAGAGCCGAAAACGTCGCCGACGAAGCGGGAGTAGTCCGACCAGTTCATCCCGAACTGGAACTCCTGGACGATGCCCGTGACCAGGCCGATCGCGAAGTTGATCAGGAACAGCTTGCCGAAGAACTTCGTCAGACGGAGGTAGGCCGGGTTCTTGGTGCGCACCCACATGGTCTCGAAGATCGCAATGATCAGTGAGGTGCCGATCGTGATCGGCACGAACCAGAAGTGGTAGACGGTGATGATCCCGAACTGCCAGCGGGCAATGTCGACGACGTCCAAGGCGGGCCTCCGGTGCGCATTCGGGGTCGAGGCTATTACGACCTGTAGTAATTACTGCCGAGCGTAGTACGCAGGCGGCCGTAGGTACAATCGACCCATGGTGTCCTCACGAAGTCGCTTCGGCGACCTGGAACGAGCAGTCATGGACGTCCTCTGGAGCGCCGAGGGCGACGCCATGCTCACCGTGCGCGAGGTGCACGGTGAGCTCGCCGCGCAACGCGACATCGCCTACACGACCGTGATGACCGTGATGGATCGTCTGGCCAAGAAGGCGCTGGTCGAGCAGGAGAAGGATGGGCGCGCCTACCGTTACCGGGCGCGCGCCAGTCGCGGCGCGATGACCGCTGAGCTGATGCGGGACACGCTCAGCGACTTCGGCAGCGGGAGTCGCGAGTCCGCGCTGGTTGCCTTCGTCGAAGAGGCCAGTTCTGAGGACATCGCGGCGCTCAAGCAGGCCCTCGCCGAGCTGTCGGACTCCTGACGGAGAGCTGATGACCCCACTCCTTCTCGGCGCGCTGGCGGTGCTTTTCGCCGGCCCGGCGCCCTGGGTCCTGGCCCACTGGCCGGGGCTGCGCCGCACGCCGCGTGCGGCGATGCTGCTGTGGCAGAGCGTGGCCCTGGCTGCCGTGCTTGCCGCCGTCGGTGCGGGCCTTTCTCTGTTCACCAGCCACGCCTGGCGGGAGACTCCCGGCGCGGTGGGTGCTCTGATCGCAGGGGTAGCGCTGGCCGTCACCTTCTTGGTGGTCGGTCGGCTGCTGCTGTCCGGACACCGGGTGGGTACGACGTTGCGCGCGCTTCGCCGTCGGCATCTTGCCCAGCTGGACCTGATCGCGCACACCGAGCGGGGGGCTCGCGTGGTCGAGCACGACGTTCCCGTGGCCTACTGCGTCCCCGGTATGCGTGGCGTCCGGGTCGTGGTCTCGGCGGGCGCGTTGAGTCGGCTCGGTGACGACGAGGTGGCGGCGGTCCTTGCCCACGAGCATGCGCACCTGCGCGCCCGGCACGATCTGGTCCTCGAGGCGTTCAGCGTCCTGCACCGAGCCTTTCCTGCCTGGGTGGCGAGCAGGGCGGCGCTCGGTGAGGTGCAGGTCCTGGTGGAGGTGCTCGCCGATCGCGCGGCCGCCCGATCGGCCGGATCACTGCCCCTGGCCAGGGCCTTGGTCGCGATGGCCTCCGGACGTGCGCCACAGGCGGCTCTGGCCGTTTCGACCGCCTCTTCCGGCGCCCTGGTGGACCGGGTGCAGCTGCTCAAGGACCGCGAGCCCCGGCGGGCTCAGACAGTGGGGCTGCTGGTCGCGGCAGCCGCCGTACTCGCGCTGCCGACGGCATTCGTGGTGCTTCCCTGGCTCGGCTCCCTGACCTGACCCGGCGCCAACGTGCCCTGAAATCAGGTCGACCCCGCGCCGCCCGGGAGGTGGAGCACGGGTGCGCCGGGTCACCGCGAATATGGCGCACGTTAACCCCCGGTGGGCGGTCTACCACCAGCGGGCCCCGATCACGAACGTCTTCCTGCTCGGGTTCACGGTCTTGGATCCTGAGTACTTCGCCCGCAGGTGGTTGGCCCCCCTGTGCAGGTTCCTGCGAAGCACCTTCAGCTTCACTCTCCCGTGGTTCAGGTGGCCCTGGGCGACCTTCTTGGTGCCCTTGTAGAGCGCCACACGGCCGGTCGGGGTGGTGCCCTTCGCGCTCACCTTGACCTTGACCGGCACGGCGCCCCGCCTCTTGGCGATGATGGGAGCGCCGAGAACCCTGGTGGTCGACTTGACCGCCGGAGCCTCGTCACACACGGTGAGCTCCACGTTGTCGACGTACCACCCGTCGAAGCCGTTGCAGCCGTCGCGGCCCATGGCGAACTCGACCTGGACGGTGTCACCCGCGACGACGTCGAGCTTCGTGAGGTCGATCTGCGAAGTGCCCCACGAGCCGTGCAGTTCCCCGCCGTCGGTGCCGGAGAAGCCCTCGACACCGGCCAACGGGCTGGTGTTTCCGGCGGCCGCGGTCTCCATCACCATGTTCGGGCCGTTGGCGAGGTAGGCGTCGGCTGGCGCGACGGTGAACTCGCCGTCGTTGACCTTCACCCGCACCGCGCCGCCGTCCCAACCGGACTCGGTGGCGACGTAGTGGTCGAACGAGACGACCGGCTGGACGCCGTCCTCGGGGACGGTGATCTCCGGGCTGATCAGCGAGTTGGCGCTTGAGATGTCATCGCTGCCCGGGATGCAGTCACCCTCGCTCGGGTCCGGCGCAAAGGCCACACCGTTGTCGTGGTCCGGTGCGTTGAAGGAGGCCTCCCAGTCGAAGCCCCGGGCAGCGCCCTCGCCGAGCTCCTCCTCCTGGGTCCACTCACCGAAGCCCTCCTCGAACTTCTCCGAGAACACCGCGCGGGAATCGAATCCCTCGCCACACGGCGAACCGGCCTTGTCGGGAAGCAGCGGCTCGAAGTTGCACTGCACCGGTTCGGTGCGGAGCTCGACGGCCTTGGTCATCGCGGCCACCTGGGCGCAGTCGCTCGTGGTGATCTTGTCGTTGGAGGGGGTCGAGTCATCCTCCTTGGTGCTGAGCTTGTTGATCCGCTTCGCGGTCAGGTCGGCGCACGCCGCCTCGAGCGAGTTGGCGTGGTCGGTGAAGTCACTCACCGGCGTCTGGTACTCGTTCATCGCCTTGAAGTAGATGTTCGCGGCCTTGGTGAGGCCGATGCCCTTGACCGTGGTGCCGTTGTAGGAACCGCCGTCGACGAGCAGCGAGTAGCCGTGGTTCGGCACCGCGGAGTTGCCGTGCACACCACCGTTGTCGGAGGTGTCGCAGTGGTACTCCGCGTCAGTGACCTTGCCCGGGTCGCCGTAGCAGGTCGGGTTCCACATGTCGCGGATCGCGCCACCGAAGGCGTTGGACTTCTCGCCGATCAGCCAGCGGTAGGAGTCGGCCTTGTCGGCGGCGTCGGTGTCCTTGACCGTGACGTTGAGTGAACCGGCCGACTTGAACTTGACGCCGTCGGCCTTGGTGACCATGGCGCCGTACAGGTCAGACTCGCCGGAGACCGAGACAGGCGCACCGTCGACGTTGTTGCCGAAGATGATGCCGGTCGCGCCGGCAGCCTCGGCGTTGGCGACCTTCGTGGTGAAGGCGCAGGTGCCACGGTCGACGTAGGCCCATTTGCCGGAGACCGCGTCAGCGTTCTCGAACGGGGAACACCCATCGGTGGCCTCGGGGCCGTCGGCGTTCTCGGCGTCCTCGGCGACGACCACGTCGGTGGTGACGCCCTCCTTGTCGAACGTCGGGCCGAAGGATGCGGCGGCCGCGCCGGCGCAGGGTCCGGCGACGTCGGCGGGGGAGTTGATGGTGACCCCGATGCCGCCGCGGGTGTGCGAGGAGCACAGCCCGACGGGACGGGTGAGGTTGAGGTTGCCCTCGTCCTCGTCGAGGCGGCCGTTGATCAGGTCGACTGTCTCGCCCCAGATGTCGGAGTAGGACTCGTTGAGTGCCCCGGCCTGCCACTGGTAGACGAGCGCGTGGGTGTACTCCGTGTAGGCGTGACCCCACTCGTGGGCCACCACGTCGTCGGAGGAGACGCCGTCGCAGTAGTTGGTGGTCTGGCCGTTCCAGTTGGCGTTCGGGCACTGGATCGCGGGGTCGTTGTTGATGGTCAACATCTTCGCCCCCTCGCCGTCGTAGGAGTCGCGGTCGAAGGCGTTCCGGAAGAACCAGTACGCCTCGCCGGTGGAGCGGACCATGCTCTCCTGGTCGGAGTTGAGGTCGCCGGGAAGGTCATCGCCCTCCTCCCAGACCTGGGTGAGGTTGCGGTCCTCGTCGGCCTCGAAGAGCACCCGGTCGAGGGCGTTGTCGATCATCGAGTAGCGGTTGACCGGTTTGCCGTATTCAGCGGAGACGAACACCATGTCGCGGATGTTCGTCCCGTTGGTGACCTCGACGCGCCAGACGAGCTGGTTCGTGCCCTTGGTGCCCTTGACCAGGCCGGTGCGGTAGACCATCAGCTCGGCGTCGACGGTCTTGAGGCCCGAGGTGTCGGCCTTGCCGTCGTCGCCGGGCGGGTGTGCCTTCACATTGCGTACGGCGCGGGCGCCCGCCTCGGCCTCGGAGAAGGCGGGGTCGACGCCGACGTCGATGTCGGGCACGACCTCCCCGTTCACGCTGGTGAGGTCGCCGTTGGAGTCGACGTGCGCGCGCAGCAGGGAGCCGAAGACCGGCAGCCCCTTGAACTCCTGGACGTAGTTGATCGTCGTGTCGCCGTTGCTCTTCGTGACGCTGTCACGGACCAGCTCTTTGCGGGGGGCGCCGAAGGCGCTCGCGTACTTGTCCATGTAGGCGTCGGCCTTGGCGGCCGGCTTACGGTTCACGTTGGGGAGCAGGTCACCCTTGGCGGAGGCGCGAATGAACCCGACTTGGCCGGTGGCGTCCTCCTTGCTGATGATCGTGGATCCGTCGGCGCCGGAGCGCATCTGCTGGACCATGGACTTGTCGTCGGGCGCCTGCGCCGGGGAGGCGCTCGCGCTGAGTCCTGGCGCTGCGGCCAGTCCCGCACCCAAGACGGCCAGGGCGATGCCCTGCCTGAGGAACTTCACTGTGATGCCCTCCAGATTTAGTTGTTCCGAGGTCACGTCGGAGTGTGCACATGACGTGGGTCACACTAGGAGTCCGGCTGGTCGGGGTCCACACCATCCGCAATTTTTCTTGTTACAACTCGGTTGCACTGGACATCTGTTGCTGAAACGTCCACGAGTGACCTGATGCCTGTTCGGCGACACGCATCCTGTGATCCCTGTGACTGGAGTGGCGATCACCTAGGGTTCTGGACATGGCGACCCGTACGTCTTCCCCGCCGGGTTCGCGGAGCAAGAGCACGTCTGCAAAGACAACCTCGAGTTCCCGATCCCGGAGTGCCGGCAGCCAGGCCAAGCGAAAGCCGACGCCGAAGCGCAAGCCCTCAGCGGCCAAGCGCCCGGCCCCTCGAGCTGTTCGTAGTGGACCTGGCCCTGTTGCACGCGCGTTTGCGACCGTGGGTCGCGGCATCGCCGCGATCTGGCTCGGCGTCGCGCACGCCTTGGGTGCCACCGCGCGCTCCATCGGCAGCAGCGCACGCGAGCTGGAACCGGCGCAGCGACGTGACGGTGCCGGCCTGTTCCTGTGCGGTCTGGCGGTGGTC
>JAKDNC010000839.1 GCA_030452025.1 Nocardioides sp.
GCGTTGGCGCAGCAGGTCCCGGAATCGATTCTCGTGATCGGGCAGACCGTGGGCGAGGATCTCGTCGAGCATCACGAGGTAGGCGTGGCGGTCGGCGACCTCGGCAGTGAGGTCGGAGGTGACCGATTCCCAGGCGGCCTTGAACTCGGCGGCCAGGCGGGTCACAGCCTGGCCGGCATCGCTCGCGGCTGCCTGTGCTCTGTCCTTCTCCGCCTGCAGCGTCTGGGACACCTGTTGGCCCACCTCCGGCAGAGTCTCGCGCCGGATGCTGCGCTGGACCTTCTTGAAACGCGCCTCCAGCTGCTCGGCGATCGCCGGGTCCACCTCGGCGATGCGGCCGGCGGTGACGTCGTCCTGAAGTCGGGCCGCTGCGGCGCGCAAATCGGTGATCTCCTCATTCGCCCGACGCAAGGCGTAGTCGCACTCACGGGCCTTCGTCTCAGCGGACTCCTTCGCCGCACGGGCTTCACGTTCGGCACCGATCGCCTGCTGCAGGTCGCCGCCGGTATCCTCGAGGTCGCGCAGCGCCTTCTCCAGGGCGGCGATCGCCTCCTGTGCCCCGGCCCGATCGACGTCACGCCAGGACTGTTCGCGGATCCCGGCGAGGATTCCCTTCCTGCGGTGAGCTTGGGCGAGATGGGCATTCGCCGTTTCGACGACGCCTTCGGCCTCGTCCAACTCCGACTGGGCGTGCTTGAGTGCCGCGATGAGTGCTTCGAGCTTGGCATCCCGATCTCCGAGCACCCACTGACTGCGATCGTCGATGCCTCGCCGGTCGTCCTTCTCATACCGTGTGCGCGAAGTCTTGACCTGACCCTTGATGGTCACGGCACGCGGATGGTCATCGAGTTCGTCCGGCTTGTCGACACAGGCGAAGTCGAAGCGTTCGGACAGTGTCGAACGCACCCATTCCCCGAAGCCCGTGTCGACGACATTGACCCTGTTGACCAGGGATGCAGCACTGCTGACCGGCCGTGGCTTCGCCGCGTGGGCCGGGATCTCTTCGCATCCGCGACGGCCGCGGATCCGGTGGGAGTCGACCCAGGAGCGGACAGGGCCGAGGTTTTCGCTGCGCACGAGGACGGTGAGGGCCAGGGGGCGCAGCACTCGCTCGATCGCCCCGGTCCAGGCGGCGTGATCAGCATCGACCTCGATGAGTTCGGCGGCGAAGGGCAGTGCCTTCTCGCTCAGTCCCGTGCCCTCGGCCAGTTCCTGTCGGATCTGGAGCAGATTGCCCGGCACAGTCGAACCCGAGCGGCGCAGGGAGTCGATCTCGGCCTCGAGCTCGCGCACCCGCTGCCGGGCCTTTGAGAACCGGTCGTGCTCGGCATGGCTGGGACCCGCGCTGTGGGTCTCGTCGTCGAGGGCTGCTGCGATCTGATCTTGGAGTTCAGCGAACTCCGCCGCCGAGGCGGGTGCTTGGTCGATCCCCGCCTGCTCGAGCTGTCGTTGGAGACTTGCCCACCGGTCGGCGACAGCGCGCCGCTCGGTTTCCGCGGTGTCGATGCGCTGCTGCAGGTATGCGGCCTCGGAGCCGCCGAGTTCGAGGGTTGCCCGATGCGCGAGATCATAGTCGTCGACTGCGGCAGCATGGTCCCTCTGAGCCCGGTCGGCGGCGACCTCGAGTTCGACGAGTTCGCGGCGCAGGGTCGCCAGGTCCGAGC
>JAKDNC010000101.1 GCA_030452025.1 Nocardioides sp.
TGGACCGGCGCGGAACAGTCGGCGCCGATGCCGCCGCCCGGACATCTCGCCCACGGGCACACGGTCATCCCGTCGAACCAGCCGATGAACCACACCTTGAGCATCGGGCGCTCACGCGTCAGCGACATCGTCATCGACGATCCGCTGGTCTCTCGGCAGCACGCCACCATCGTCCTGGGCAGTCAACCGCTGCTTCAGGATCTCGGTAGCTTCAACGGCACCTACGTCAACGGTCAGCGACTCTCGGGCTCAGTTCCCCTGCGCCCGGGCGACGAGGTCATCTTCGGCAACCAGACATTCAACTGGACCGGGACCAACTTCGCCGCCAAGGCGACCCGTGCGGACCTGACGCTCTTCGCGGAGAACCTGACCACGATCGCCAAGGGTGGGAAACGACTCCTCGAGGGCATGTCCTTCGAGCTGGCCCCGTCCTCGCTGACGGCAGTGATCGGCCCGTCCGGCGCCGGGAAGTCGACGCTCCTCAATGCGGTCACCGGGCTCAACCCGGCCACCCACGGTCAGGTGATCTGGCAGGGCAGTGACCTCTACACCCACTACGAGCAGCTCCGCTTCCAGATCGGCCTGGTTCCCCAGTCCGACATCCAGCACCCGCAGCTGACCGTCCGGCAGGGCCTCAACTATGCGGCGATGCTCCGGCTCCCGCCGGACACCACGTCCGCGGAGCGTGGGGCGCGCGTGGATCACGTGGTCGGCCAGATGCAGCTGGGCCGCCAGGTGGACAACCGGATCGGGACCCAGCTCTCCGGCGGGCAGCGCAAGCGGGTCTCGATCGCCACCGAACTTCTCACCGCGCCGCCGCTGCTCTTCCTCGACGAGCCGACCTCCGGCCTCGACCCGGGGCTCGACCGCGACGTGATGCACCAGCTTCGTGGCCTCGCGGACGACGGTCGCGTCGTGATGGTGGTGACGCACTCGGTGCTGGCCCTCGATGTCTGTGACAACGTCCTGGTCTTGGCTCCGGGCGGCAAGCGGGCCTACTTCGGTCCGCCCTCGGGCATTCTTGACCACTTCGGTTGCCGGGACTACCCGCAGGTCTTCGACCTGCTCGACGAGCCCGACCTGTGGCAGCGGATCCCCGCACAGCCCTCCCCGGCCGAGAGCGGTCGCCTGCCCGCGATCAATGCACCGGTCAGCCAGCCGCCACTGCAGTCGGTGAGCCGTCAGTATTTCACGCTGGTACGCCGCAATCTCGCGGTCACCTTCGCTGACAAGTTGCTGCTGGCGATGTTGCTGCTGATGCCGCTGATCCTCGGTGGGCTCAGTCGGGTGGTGCCCGGAGACGCCGGTCTCTCGCTGGACGACAGTGCCAACAGCCAGGGCATCCTCGACCAGAGCGAGGCGGTGACCCGGCTCACCATCCTGGTCATGGCCGCCGCTCTCATGGGCACTGCAGTCACGATCCGTGAACTGATCAAGGAGCGGGCGATCTTCCAGAGGGAGTATGCCGTCGGCCTCTCTCCAGGAATGTACCTGCTGAGCAAGGTCTCGGTCCTCGGCCTCGCCTGCTTCATCCAGGGCATCGTGGTCACCGTCATCGCGACCATAGGCCTCCCGGGGCCCGACGGTGGTGGGGCGCTGGGGCTTGGCACCACCGAGATCGCCCTGGCGATCGGGGCGCTGGCCTTCGCGACCGCGGTGCTCGGCCTCGCCGTCTCGGCACTGGTGACCTCCAACGAGCAGACGATGCCCGCCCTGGTCGGGGTGGTGATGGTCCAGCTGGTGCTCTGCGGGGCTCTGGTGCCGGTGGCAGGCCGCGCCGTCCTCGAACAGCTGGCTTGGCTCGCCCCCGCGAGGTGGGCCTACGCGGCCTCTGCGTCCGTGGTCGACCTGGACAAGGCCAAGCGTGAGGCGGAGGAGCGCGGCGCCCAGGACGTCGACCTGGACCCGCTCTACAACTCGTCGGCCGGCCAGTGGATCTTCAACATGGGCATGCTTGCCGTGCTGGTCGTCGTGGTCCTCGGCCTGGCCCTGTGGTTGACCCGCCGCTCGGCCACCCCCAAGCACTGACCCCGACGCGAACGCGCACTTCTGCGCACTGAGGGGCACATGAGGAGCGTGGGCCGACAGGAATAGGCGAGCCCCGCCACTGGTTGTGATCGGTGTGACTTCGCCATTCCCCACCCTGTCCGTGCTTGATCTCGTGCCGGTGCGCACCAACCAGGAGACCTCTGCAGCGATCGATGCGACCAGATCGCTCGTGCGCGCGGCGGACCGGTTGGGCTACCACCGGTACTGGGTGGCCGAGCATCACAACATGCCCGCCGTTGCGGCGACCAACCCGCCAGTGCTGATCAGCATGCTGGCCGCGATCACCGAGAGGATCCGGCTCGGTTCGGGTGGCGTGATGCTGCCCAACCACGCGCCGCTGGTTGTCGCGGAGCAGTTTGCGCTGCTCGAGGCGGCGTACCCCGGTCGTATCGACCTGGGCATCGGCCGCGCGCCGGGCACCGACCCGGTGACCAGCTTCGCGCTGCGCCACGGCGCCGGCGGAGTCGACGACGAGGCGGTCGGCCGGTTCCCCGAGTACGTCGAGAACGTGATCGCCATGATGGACCAGGCAGGTGTCGGGATCTCCGTGGCCGGGCGGACCCACGAGCTGAAGGCGACTCCGCGGGCTGCGTCGCGGCCCCAGACCTGGCTGCTCGGTTCCTCGGACTATTCCGCCCGCCTGGCGGCGGAGAAGGGCCTGCCCTACGTCTTCGCACACCACTTCGCTGGCCGTGGAACTGCCGAGGCGATCGAGCTCTACCGCCGGACCTTCCGGCCCTCCGACATCAGCTCGGAGCCCCGAACCTTCCTCACCGTCAATGCCTCGGTTGCCGAGGACGCAGATCTGGCCGCCCGGCTCGCGCTGCCACAGATGCATATGATGACGCTGCTCCGGACCGGTCAGCCGCTGACCTCGCAGTTGCTCATCGAGGAGGCGGAGGAGGCGCTGTCCTCGCTCGACACCTCGATGATCGACTCGATGCGCAAGAGCTGGGTCATCGGTGACCCCGAGGGCGCGAGGAAGCAGATCGCCGAGCTGGCCGCGACCTACGGTGTCGACGAGGTCATGGTGAATCCAGTCGGCGGTGCCTTCGCCGACACTCCGCTCGATGAGGTCCCCTCCAGGGTCGACACCCTTGAGCTGCTCGTGCGGTGAGCGGGCCCGATCGGCACGGACAACCGTCGACGCCGCGGCCCGGGCCTGAGCCGAAGAGATTAGGGGAAACAGAGCCGGTGCCACTAGACTGACGAGTCGGCCCAACGTGGGTCTGTTTCGTGGTGCCTCGCGGCTGCTCGGCGCATTCCAGGTCACACTCCCAGGAGGGTGACTCTGCGTGCCCGGGAATGGGGTGCCAAGGACGACTTCACGAGGTCCACTTCCACACCCGTGGAAGAGGTTCCCGGGCCACGGTGGACGTATCCGTTTCAACAGATTGTGGAGGACATGCCGAAGAAAGAAGGCGTGATCGAGATCGAGGGCACCGTGTTGGAGGCGCTCCCGAACGCAATGTTCCGGGTCGAGCTCAGCAACGGCCACAAGGTTCTCGCCCACATCAGCGGCAAGATGCGCCAGCACTACATTCGGATCCTCCCCGAGGACCGCGTGGTGGTGGAGCTCTCGCCGTACGACCTCACGCGAGGTCGCATCGTCTACCGCTACAAGTAAGAGCCAGCCGACCAAGAAAGGACTTTCCTCGTGAAGGTCAAGCCGAGCGTGAAGCCGATGTGTGACTCGTGCCAGGTGATTCGTCGCCACGGCCGGGTTCTGGTCATCTGCTCCAACCCGCGCCACAAGCAGCGCCAGGGTTAAGCCTGAGGAGTGAGTCGGAGCGGTGCCAAGCGACGAGGCCCCGCGAAGACGAGCCCCGCAAGGATTGACCCATCCAAGACAGTCTGAGCAGTGACAGGCAGAAGCTGAACACCGCACGGGCCGGGCGCAACAACTGAAAACTCATACAACGTGATCGCTGGGCCCCATCCGGGGCCGACTCACCTCCGGAGCAGAAGGCCGGAGCCTGATCTGAGAAGACAGGGTGCGACACGACCGAAACCTCTGTGAACTACAGAAGGACGCATGTCCTTCGCAGAAAGGGCCTTAAATGGCACGCCTCGTTGGTGTAGACCTCCCGCGCGACAAGCGCATCGAGATCGCACTCACATACATCTACGGCATCGGCCGTACCAACTCCCAGAAGCTTCTGGGAGCCACCGGGATCAACCCGAACCTCCGCGTCCACGAACTGGGCGACGAAGAGCTGGTCAAGCTCCGCGATGAGATCGAAGCCAACTTCCAGATCGAGGGTGACCTCCGTCGCGAGGTCCAGGCAGACATCCGCCGCAAGATCGAGATCGGCAGCTACCAAGGTCGCCGCCACCGCATGGGCCTTCCGGTCCGCGGACAGCGCACCAAGACCAACGCCCGTACCCGCAAGGGTCCCAAGCGCACGGTTGCCGGCAAGAAGAAGACCAAGTGACCCGTTGCCTCACGGCACGACACTGATCCTTCCCAAGCACTCACAGACCAGCTACCTCAGGAGATATTGAATGCCTCCCAAGAGCCGCACAGCGGCCGGCGCCAAGAAGGTGCGTCGCAAGGAGAAGAAGAACATTGCTCAGGGCGAAGCCCACATCAAGAGCACGTTCAACAACACTCACGTCACGATCACCGACCCGACCGGCGCCGTGATCTCGTGGGCCTCGGCCGGCACTGTCGGTTTCAAGGGCTCGCGCAAGTCCACGCCGTACGCTGCCCAGATGGCCGCCGAGGCCGCGGGTCGTCGCGCGCAGGAGCACGGCATGAAGAAGATCGACGTCTTCGTCAAGGGTCCGGGCTCGGGCCGCGAGACCGCGATCCGCTCGCTTGGTGCCATCGGCCTGGAAGTCGGCACCATCCAGGACGTCACGCCCAGCCCGCACAACGGATGCCGGCCGCCCAAGCGCCGTCGCGTCTGATCGACCCGAGATTCCAAGGAGACTTTGAGATATGGCCCGCTACACCGGCCCCATGACCAAGAAGTCGCGCCGTCTCGGTGTCGACCTCGTTGGTGGCGACCAGGCTTTCGAGCGTCGCCCCTACCCGCCCGGCCAGCACGGCCGCGGCCGCATCAAGGAGAGCGAGTACCTCCTCCAGCTGCGCGAGAAGCAGAAGGCCCGCATCTCCTACGGCGTGCTCGAGAAGCAGTTCCACAGCTACTACGTGGAGGCTTCGCGTCGTGCCGGCAAGACCGGTGACAACCTGCTGCAGATGCTCGAGTGCCGCCTCGACAACGTGGTCTACCGTGCCGGCTTCGCCCGCACCCGTCGCCACGCCCGCCAGCTCGTCGTTCACGGCCACTTCCTGGTCAATGGCAAGAAGGTCGACATCCCGTCGTACCAGGTGACCGCTCACGACGTCATCGACGTGCGCGAGAAGTCGCTCGAGACAACCCCGTTCATCGTGGCTCGTGAGACCCACGGTGAGCGCGTCGTCCCGGCCTGGCTCGAGGCGCTGCCGAACCGTATGCGTGTCCTGGTCCACCAGCTTCCGGTCCGGGCCCAGATCGACGTCCCGGTCCAGGAGCAGCTGATCGTCGAGTTCTACTCGAAGAAGTAACACGCACGGGGGCTCCGCCCCCGTGTACCCCCGCAAGAAGAGGGACACAGGGGCTCCGCCCCCGTGTACCCCCGCAAAACCCCGGGAATTCACCTCCGTCACCCAGCACACGTTCGAGCCCGTCAAATAGCGGATTGGCTCGGAAAGGACTAAATCAGTGCTTATCGCTCAGCGCCCGACTCTGTCGGAAGAATCCGTCGACGAGTTCCGCTCGCGTTTCGTCATCGAGCCACTGGAGCCCGGCTTCGGCTACACGCTCGGCAACTCGCTTCGTCGTACCCTCCTGAGCTCCATCCCGGGTGCGTCGGTGACCTCGATCAAGGTGGACAGTGTTCTCCACGAGTTCTCGACGATCGATGGTGTGAAGGAAGACGTCACCGAGGTCATCTTGAACCTGAAGGGCCTGGTCGTGTCCTCGGAGCACGACGAGCCCGTCACCATGTACCTGCGCAAGCAGGGCGCCGGCGCTGTCACCGCTGCTGACATCGAGCCTCCGGCCGGTGTCGAGGTGCACAACCCGGAGCTCAAGATCGCCACGCTCTCCGAGTCGGGCTCGCTGTCCATGGAGCTCGTCGTCGAGCGTGGTCGTGGCTACGTCAGCGCGGTGCAGAACAAGGGCGGCGACAACGAGATCGGTCGGATGCCGGTCGACTCGATCTATTCGCCGGTCCTCAAGGTGACCTACAAGGTCGAGGCCACCCGTGTTGAGCAGCGCACTGACTTCGACAAGCTCGTTATCGATGTCGAGACCAAGCCGTCGATCCGTCCCCGCGACGCGATCGCCTCGGCCGGCAAGACCCTTGTCGAGTTGTTCGGTCTGGCGCGCGAGCTGAACGTCGAGGCCGAGGGCATCGACATCGGTCCTTCACCCGTCGACGAGCAGTTGGCTGCCGACCTGGCCCTCCCGGTCGAGGACCTGCAGCTGACCGTGCGCTCCTACAACTGCCTCAAGCGTGAGGGCATCCACACCGTGGGTGAGCTGATCTCGCGCTCGGAGCAGGACCTGCTCGACATCCGGAACTTCGGCTCCAAGTCGATCGATGAGGTCAAGGCCAAGTTGGTCGAGATGGGCCTGTCCCTCAAGGACAGCGCGCCCGGCTTCGACCCGGCCACGGCCCTGGCTGCGTTCGGCGACGATGACGACGACACGTTCGTCGAGGACGAGCAGTACTGAGCTGAACGAGGAGTGAGGCGGAGGTAGGCCGAGGAACGAGGTCTGCTGAAGCCGAGCCCCGCAGGGAAGCGAATCATTCAAGACAAGTCGTCAAACCGACCGGCAGATCGCCGGTCGTCTACCCGGGTACCTGACACGGCCCGAGAGAAACGAGGGAAGCAATGCCTACTCCCAAGAAGGGCACCCGCCTCGGCGGCAGCCCGTCCCACCAGCGTCTGATCGTCTCGAACCTGGCCACCGCCCTGTTCGAGCACGGCCGGATCACCACCACCGAGACCAAGGCGCGCGTGCTGCGTCCGGTCGCGGAGAAGCTGATCACCAAGGCGAAGAAGGGGGACCTCCACAACCGTCGCGAGGTCCTCAAGACTGTTCGCGACAAGTCGGTCGTGCACACCCTCTTCACCGAGATCGCTCCGACCTTCGCCGAGCGTCCGGGTGGCTACACCCGCATCACCAAGATCGGTCCCCGCAAGGGCGACCAGGCCCCCATGGCCGTGATCGAGCTCGTCACGGAGGAGTACTCCCCGAAGGCCCCCTCGACCAAGAAGACCGAGGCTGCTGCCCCTGCCCCTGCCCCGGTCGCGACCGAGGAGTCCGAGGTCGTCGAGGAGGACGCTCGCGTGGAGGAAGCCGAGGTTGCCGACGAAGGTGCGACCGAAGCCCCTGCCGAGGAGACCTCCGGCGAAGAGAAGAACGAGGAGGAGAAGGACGCCTGAGTCCTGATCCGACATACGAAGGCCCGCCGCCCGCATGGGTGGCGGGCCTTCGTGCATCCCGGCTAGGACGCGGGAAGGGATTGACGGTTGCCAGCGAACCGACCTCCCGCAGCTCCTCCCAGGTCGGCGCGCTGTCCGGCGTCGAACCCATCGCTCATCCCGGAGCCGGAGAGCTTCCGCGGTCGGGCAGTGCCTAGTCGCGGATAGGTCTCGGCGACCCTTTGGGTGACCTGCGCGGAGCGATCTGCGAGGACCAGTCCGGTGGAGCGTCCGGAGGCCGCGGTCCGGTGGGCCGCCGCTTCCTCCGCGACCCTTTCCGCGTCGGAGAGCCGGTTGGCGATCGCGATGCGGAATCCGGCCATCCAGGAGCGTCGGAACGCCGCAGGATGGTCCAAGTGCGGCACAGGTGTGCGTGAGAGCCAGGTCGCGGACTGCATCAGCAGGCTCGTGAAGAGCAGGTCGGTGCGAACCAGATCGGATTCGTGGCCGAACAGGTGCACTGAGTGGATGGTCCCGGCCCCACCGCGGCTGCGGCGGAGCACGGCGCGGCAGCGTAGGCGCACGGCCACGTCGGCGAGCAACTCGGCCTTGTCCTTCGCATAGGGGGCCTCCAGGTCCACGACCCGGTCACCGACGACGTCCGCACCGGGCACGGCCTCGGCGAGGAGCGCCTGATCGATGCCGTAGTCGGCGATCAGTGCAGCCGCCTTGGCGGTGTAGAGCTCGGCCTCCTGCTCTGTGGCGGCCTGATCCTCGGCCTTGGCGAGGAGTTTGCGGATCTTGGCGAGGATCGGGTCGTGGTCGGTCATCGGCGCTCCGGGTCGTGTCGAGATGGTGACTCCACCCTGACATCGACCGCCGACGACCGCCTCCGGCCGTCCACAGGCCTGAACCGGACGACCGGGGCAACCCTCACAGAAGCACCGCGTGGCAGGATGCCCATCGTGCGGATCCGGATCGACATCGCCTATGACGGCAGTGACTTCAGTGGATGGGCGCGGCAACCCTCACGACGCACGGTGGAGGGGGAGCTCGAGGCAGCGATCACCACAGTCCTGCGGGTCCCGTCGGTTGTGCTCACTTGTGCGGGGCGCACCGATGCCGGGGTGCACGCGCGAGGTCAGGTGGTCCACCTCGATCTCGACCGGGCGACCCTCGACGCGGCCCGCGGTCGCTCCCAGGACTCTCCGGTCGATGCGTTCGCGCGACGCCTCAATGGCTTCCTCCCCTCCGACCTCCGGGTACGCCGCGTGGTCGAGCCCGAACCCGGGTTCGACGCCCGCTTCTCTGCGCTGTGGCGGCGCTATGCGTATCGCGTGGCCGACCGGCCCGGGCTCGTCGATCCCTTGACCCGTGGCCACGTCCTGGTCTGGTCGAGCCCGCTCGACCTTGACGCGATGAACGTGGCTGCCGGACACCTGCTCGGCCTCCGCGACTTCGCCGCATTCTGCAAGCGCCGCGACGGGGCCACGACCGTGCGCACGCTGCTGGACCTGCGCTGGGACCGCGACGAAGCGGGAGTCGCTGTCCTCAACGTCCGCGCGGACGCTTTCTGCCACAAGATGGTCCGCTCGCTGGCCGGCTGCCTGCTCGCCGTCGGTGACGGGCGAGAACAGCCCGCGTGGGCCGGTGAGGTGATGCGGGCAGCGGTGCGCGACTCCGCGGTGCTCGTCG
>JAKDNC010000840.1 GCA_030452025.1 Nocardioides sp.
GCCCCAGGCTCAGCGCCAGGGGGACGACGATGCGGGCCTTGCGGGAGTCGAGGAGCCCGGCCGGGATGAGGCCAGACTCGAGCAGCCCGATCTCGCCGCCAGGATAGCCGTAGGTGCGAGTCAGGCTCGCGCCCGAGCCTGGCCGCGATGCCAAGATCACCGACATCTCTTCGCCGAGGCGGGTCAACGCTGGCACCAGATGTTCAGGGACGTGGCCGCCACCGACACCAGCGATGACGACACCGGAGAAACCGGAGCCGAGGAGCTGGGTCAGAGTCTCCTCAGGCTCGCCCATCCCCACCTCAGCGAGGGCGACCTTCGCAATCGTGTCCGGCCGGGGCAGCCCCACGAACGGGGAGACGCTCGCGGCGGGCGCATGGGGGAGGCGGACCGTGTCCTCGCTGATCCACCCGATCGCGCCGAGGACCGGGCCGGAGGAGAATGCTGCGGTCGAGGTCACGTGGGACTTGCGGACGAAACGCGGGTCATGGATCTCGTCGTTGAAGACCAGACTTGAGGGCAGTCCCATGCTCAGAGGAGAGAGCGCCGTCAGCGCGGCGGCGCGCACATTTGCCGGTCCATCGGCGCCGGGCAGGGTCGGGTTGCGCATGGCTCCGGTGGCTGCGATGTGAGCAGCGGAGTCGTTGAGCAGCCAGAGGGCGAAGGCGCTCTCCTCGAGAGTGTCGGTGCCCTGTGTGAGGACGATGCCGTCGGCTTCGCTCGCGTGGGCCAGTTCGCGGACCTCGAAGAGCATATCGAGGGTGACATTGGCGCTCGAGACCTGTGACACCTGGGTGAAGTTAGCCTGCAGGTCCCGCCAGATCTGGTCGAGGCCGGCGGCTGCGGCGATCTCGGCTCCGCTCAGGGCCGGGGCCACGCCTCCCGACTGGTTCGAGGTCGATGCGATGGTTCCGCCGAGGGCGGCGACAAGGAGGCGGGGAGCATTCTGCGACATGGGCACGATTCTATCGGCACTGCTCTGAAGGTCCGACGCTTGTGAGCGGGTTCGGTGTCATGGCCGTTTGCTAATCTCCAGGCATGGATCCTGACACCGTGCTCACCCTCGCTCATGACCAGGCGATCCAGTATCCGTCGGTGGAGATCGAGCATCCGTTCGGGCCGGAGTACGACGTGTTCAAGGTGCGCGGAAAGATGTTCATGATGCACTTCGATCTGCGCGGTGTGCCCAGCATGAATCTCAAGATCGATCCGCCGGACGGGGAGGTGCTGCGTGACGCCTATGAGGAGATCACTCCCGGTTATCACATGAACAAGAAGCACTGGATCACCGTGGCGGGTGCTGGCACGGCCGAAGGAGAGGGCCCCGAGGGCGCGACGGGAAACATCCTCGACGCTGACCTGCTCCATGATCTCGTCCTCGAGTCCTACTGTCTCGTTGTGGCGAAGCTACCGAAGAAGGACCGACCCGTCGACCCGAGAACCTTCGGCGGGAGGGACGCGACATGAATTGCTCAGCGCCCCGCATCCTTCAGGCGGCTTCGACGAGTGCCGTTTCCTCACGATGCTCGACGGAGCCCGGTTCTGCGCTCTGCTGAGGTCTCTTTCTCCGGTTCCCGGTGACCCAAGCACCCAGAGTGACGGCGGCCCAGCCGATGACCATGCCGGCGATGTCATCGAGGATGTAGTGCCAGCCGAAGT
>JAKDNC010000841.1 GCA_030452025.1 Nocardioides sp.
AGCGTCGTGCCTGCCGACCGCAGGTGCTCACACGCCTCGACGACCCGGGCAGCCATCCCTGCCTCCGCGGCCTTGCCCCAGGCACGCGGGTCGTAGGCCTTCTTGTTGCCTACCTCGCCGTCGATCTTCAGCACGCCGTCGTAGTTGTCGAACATGTGGGCCGCAACTGGGCGGGTGAAGGCGTACTGCGTGTCGGTGTCGACGTTCATCTTGACCACGCCGAAGTCGACAGCGGCAGCGATGTCCTCGGCGCTGGACCCGGAGCCTCCGTGGAAGACCAGGTCGAACGGCTTGGCACCGGCAGGCAGGTCGAGCTTCTCGGCGACGGCCTGTTGGGCGGACTTGAGGATCTCTGGGCGCAGCTTCACGTTGCCGGGCTTGTAGACGCCGTGCACGTTGCCGAAGGTCAGGGCGGTCATGTAGCGCCCCTTCTCCCCTGCGCCGAGGGCCGCGATCGTGGCGAGTGCGTCCTCCGGGGTGGTGTAGAGCTTCTCGTTGATCTCGTGGGCGACGCCGTCCTCTTCGCCGCCGACGACGCCGATCTCCACCTCGAGCACGATCTTCGCTGCTGCCGAGAGCGCCAGAAGCTCCTCCGCGATCTGGAGGTTCTCCTCCAGCGGCACGGCGGAGCCGTCCCACATGTGCGACTGGAAGAGCGGGTCCTCGCCGCGGTCGACGCGCTCCTGGGAGATCGCCAGCAGCGGCCGGACGAATCCGTCGAGCTTGTCCTTGGGGCAGTGGTCGGTGTGCAGTGCGACGTTGACCGGGTAGTGCTTCGCGACCTCGGCGGCGTAGGTCGCGAACGCCACCGATCCGGAGACCATGTTCTTCACCGACGGACCGGAGAGGTATTCGGCGCCTCCCGTCGAGACCTGGATGATGCCGTCGGAGCCCGCGTCGGCGAAGCCTTTGAGGGCTGCGTTCAGCGTCTGCGACGACGACACGTTGATGGCCGGGTAGGCAAAGGTCTTGGCCTTCGCCTTGTCGAGCATTTCGGCATAGACGTCGGGGCTGGCGATCGGCATCGCGGAATCTCCTCTTGCGGGACTGGCACGGATCAGGTCGCCCACCCTAGCCGGGACCAAACCCCCTGGGCACCCTGATCCGGAGGCCGTGCTGTCGAGCCGCAGGAAAGACTGACGAAGCGCCCCGCAGCGCAGTTGAGCGATGTCGCTCGATCAATGCCTCGTCGTCAAGGTAGGCGAAGTGCCCGGCCTCGTGGCCACGGCGGCCAGTCCGCGCAAGGCCCCATGACCGGAGAACATCACCGGACGGGCCAAACGGACACCGACCGGAACCGCAGACGGACTGACCTGCGTCGTTCCCGTGGGAGGTTCGGTTAACGGCGAGACCCGACTCTGCCGAAGGTCGGCCGCACCCTGCTCAGCGGTGAGCAGGCCACCGTTTCGAGGTCCAGGTCACGGTAGCGGTGCGTCAGCCACCGTTTCGCCGCGATACGTGCTTGGAACGGTGGCCTACTCACCGCCAACCGTGTGGAACAGGCCCCCACCGTGTCTGACTCACCGCCGCCCGACCTTTCCGCGCTGCGGGCTCCGCCCGACCGTGCCGCGATCCGCGCGGCGAGGTGATCGCAAGCCGATAGGTAAAACGGTGACGGAGACGAGTCTCGCCGAGATGGAGTCGGTGGGGCGTGCCG
>JAKDNC010000842.1 GCA_030452025.1 Nocardioides sp.
TGCCGGTGGTGAAGCCGGCCCAGCTGCTGGTGCCGGGCTGGGCGGAGTAGGTCTCGTCGAGGACGACGAGGTCCCCGACGGGCTCGTGGGTGGCGTAGTGGTCGACGATCGCGGCCAGGTCGGCCTCGGCGAACCGGCCAGCCGCGGCGGCGATGCCGAGCCCGTGGTCCACGCGACCGGTGCCGAGGAACGCGGCGAGCTCGACGGCATCGGCCATCTTCGCCCGGATCCGTACCGTGCCGGCCGCGGATGCCTCCCTCAGCCACACCAGCGCGCCCTCGCCGATACCGAGGAAGGCCTCCTCGGCGGCGTTGCGGGCCCTCGGCTGCGGCGGACGCGGCGCCCCCGTCGGGTCCTGAGGGTGGCCCGGGTAGTGGGCCAGCTCGATCCGCGGGTTCCCCGGCGTCGAGGTCAGGTGCCGGGCGACCTCGACCAACCCACGCCGCTGACCAGCCCACGGCGGCCGCAGCGGCAGCTGGTCCAGGTCGGCCACGATCACCAGCTCACTGCCCGCCACCCGGACCCACACCTCGGCATCGACCAGTCCCGGCGGTGTGGAGTAGCGCACCGACCCGTGCCGGATCGTCTGATCCGTGGCGACCACCCGGGTGGTCCCCAGGGCCATCGTGTGTGGTGCGGACGGCAGCTGGTGCAGCCTGGCCCGCTCGTCGATCAACGCGTCCGCGGGGACCCGGCAGGTCTCTCGATGGACCCTGCTGTTGACCTTGCCCATGAACGCGTCGCAGGCTTCCTCGAGCTCCGCGAACGACCCATACTCGGGCAGGAGGTTGGCCTCGGTGGGCACCAGATCGGCCTTCGCGATCCGCACCGACGATTCCGAGCCGCCCTTCGATTCGGGGTCATAGGGGACACAGGTGTGGACCTGGGTGCCGTAGTGCCGGCCGACCTCCACGACCTCCGGGTGCCGCACCGGGACCCCGGCGACATGGTCGATGGTGACGGTCTTCGGGTTGTCGGTCAGCACATAGGCCGGCACCCCGCCCACGGTGCGCAGTGTCTGGTCCAGGCACGCGACCAGCCCCGGCAGCCTCAGGTCCCACACCGGGATCACCACCCGGAACCGGGACCACGCCAGCCACGCGACAAACAGCCACGTCGTCCGTAGCGCCCCGTCCGGGCCGGGGACCTTCGGGCCCTGGCCCCAGTCGAACTGTAGCCACAGCCCCGGTTCGGTGATCCACGGCCGATACGTCCGTCGGTGCCCAGCCCGCCAGGCGGCCTTCACCCCGGCCACGGCACGACGGGTGGACCGCTCGTTGCCGGTGAACCCCAACACGACCAGCCGCTCGTGGATCACATCGGCGCGGACCTTGCCCCGCGACCGCTCGACCCACTCCTCGATCTTGCCCAGGAACGGGTCGGTGACCCGCTCCCGCCGCGAGGGCCCGGCCACCGGCTCGCCCGCATCCCGCGCCGCGACATAACGGCGCACCGTCTTCGGGTCGACATCCGCGAGCTGTGCGGCCGAATGCGCACTGTCCGTGGTGTCGAACGCTTCCAGAATCTCCATGATCTCCCTGTCAGACTTCTTCACGCGGCCCTCCGGATGGTTCGCACTCGTGTGTGGTTGAAGACCACGAGTCGAACCCCGGAGGGCCGCTCACGACGGGACCGACACGGCCCCACGACCTCGAC
>JAKDNC010000843.1 GCA_030452025.1 Nocardioides sp.
GGTGGCCGGGCTCGACGACGAAGCGATCGCCGCCGGATGCGGTCCGCTCATCCCGTCCCAACACGACGTACTCGGCATCGTGGGCCTTGGTCACGCGAGGAAGTGGCCGTAGATCCTGGTTTGTGTTCCGCAGCGACAGCGCAGCGGGCAGACTGTTCACATGCGGGTGATCGGTGCGGGTTGGGGGCGAACGGGGACAACCTCTGCGGCCGCCGCACTCGAGCTCCTCGGCTTCGGCCCCTGCTTGCAGATGCAGGACGTCTGGCCCCGACCGGAGCTGGCATCGCTGTGGAACAGACACCGTGCCGGGCACCTCGCGGACTGGCGTCAGGAGTTGCGCGAGTTCGATTCCTGCGTGGACTGGCCGGGGTGCTGGCAATGGCGCGAGTTCGCCGAGCTGTGGCCCGAGGCCCACGTCCTGTTGACCGTGCGGGACGCGGAGTCGTGGTACGACAGCGCGCTCGGCTCGATCCATGCCTGGACCGCACCGGGTCAGGACGTCGGTCCCCCCGAGGTTGCCGGGCTGCTTGATGCGGTCTGGGAAGAACATTTCGGGGGTTGGCAGAACTTCCTGGATCGACCACGAGCCGTCGCGGCCTACGAGGAACACCTCGCTGACGTGCGCAAGAACTGCCCCGGTCATCGCCTGATCGAGTGGCGAGTCTCCGACGGTTGGGAACCCCTCTGCAGCTCCCTCGGTGTTCCAGTCCCCGACGTGTCCCTCCCGCATCTCAACGCGCGCGAATCGTCTTGACCCCGGTTGCCTCCCGAGACACCCTCAGCCCACCAGTTGGCTGCGTCGGTCAGAATGAACGGGTGTCCGGCGAGATCCCCGAATCCACCTACGCCGTAGACCTCGCCCGTCTCGCAAGCTGAACCTCTATGGGCGAAGTTGAGTCATGCCGGGGCGATCTCGACCAGGACCACCGCTGGGGGATCGACTATCGAAACAGGCGCACTCGAACCGGTAGATCCAGCTCGACCCAGGAGCGGTCTGCGGTCAGCACGTCGGCAGGCGTGCTCCGTGCAGTCAGTGCCAGGCAGCACCGATCGCCCAGGGACAGAAGTTTGCCCCCGTCGAGCGACCGCATCGCACCTGCCAGCTCCGCGTCTGCTTCGGTGACGGGTTCGATGACCACACCCGCGGCGGTGAGCAGTCCCCGTACACGGCCGACGTCGACCTCGGCATCGATCAACTTGCCGATCACCTCGGCAAGGTTCGCCGCTCCCAACGATGCCGACGGCAGCACCTCCGCCACGATCTCCGCGCCGGGTTCGTCGTGGACGAGCGCCAACACCGCCGAGGCGTCCAGAACTGTCATTCGCCAGCAGCAGCTGCGAGTCGGCGCTCCTGGAGAAGCTCATCAACCAGTGATCGTGTCCTCGGCACCCCGTAGGCCAGACCTCGGAGTTCCGCGGCGGCGTCCTGCTGACGCTCGAGGACAAGGCTGTGACCGACGACCCGCAGATGCAACTGCTCCCCGGAAGCAAGTCCCAGAGCGCTGCGGACCTCGACAGGGATCACCAGTCGCCCCTGCTGTCCCAGCGTCACCGTGGCATCCATAGATCAATCGTGCCACGATCAGCCAACCCGTGCCACGTGTCAACGGCCAGTTTCTGGTCCCCGCTGGTGGCCAAGTAGAAGTCCCCACTCTT
>JAKDNC010000102.1 GCA_030452025.1 Nocardioides sp.
AATGCCCTGCGCATGGACAAGCCGATGCAGCGGTTCTGGCGTGACGCCCAGGCCGGAATCCACCATGCGATCCACTCGCCGAACACCGTCTACCACGCGGCGACCCTGAGCTCGCTCGGAGCCGAACCGCAGGGGCCACTGCGGAAGATGATCTGAGCGACGCCATCCGCGCTCGCCACCGAAGCACACCCGAATCACCAAGAGAGGACATGGGCCGATGACGGAGGACAGCACCGCGCGTGAGATCAGGGCGCTCGGATACATCGAGGTACGAACCCACGACATGGACGGCTGGCGCGAGCTGGCCCTGAACACACTCGGGTTCGCGAGCGGGTCCGGTCCGGACACCGACGCGTTGTACCTGCGCATGGACGAGCGTGCGGCACGCATCATCGTCAAGCCCGGCGAGACCGACCACGTCAGCGTCGTCGGCTGGGAGGTGCGCGACCAGGAAGCCCTCGACCGGGTGCGCGAGACCGTGCGCACCGCCGGCGTCGAGGTCCGGGACCTCACCGTGCAGGAGGCGGACGACCGCCGGGTGGAGGCGGCGATCGCGTTCGACGATCCCGCCGGCACCCGTCTGGAGGTCTTCCACAGTGCTGTGCTCGACCACAGTCCGGTGGTCACCCCGTTCGGCGCGCGATTCGTCACCGGCGCGCAAGGGCTTGGGCACGTGGTGATCCCGGTGCCCGACCAGGACGCGGCCTACGAGTTCTACGTCAAGACGCTCGGGTTTCTCTCGCGTGGCGCGTTCCGGATGGACACACCGCCGGAGCTGGGACCGATGCGGATCCGGTTCTTCGGGGTCAACCAGCGCCACCACAGCCTGGCGATGATGCCGGCGCCCAAGCAGGGGCCCGGCCTGATTCACGTGATGGTCGAGGTCGACACGCTCGACGCAGTAGGGCAGGCACAGGACCGTGTCATCGCGAAGCAGATATCGCTGTCCTCGACGCTCGGGCGGCACACCAACGACAAGATGGTCTCGTTCTACGTGCGTGCACCGGGTGGTTGGGACATCGAGTTCGGCTGCGAGGGGAAGCTCGTCGACGAGGCCCACTACACCGCCGAGGAGATCACTGCGGACAGTTACTGGGGCCACGACTGGTCCGGCTCCGAGCCGCTGGCGGTCCTGGAGTAGCCCGGGGTGGCGGGGCCCGCCGCCGTACAGGAGAGGATGGGTCGATGACACGTACGCCGACACAGGGACGCCAAGCGCACGAGAGCGGCGATCCGTCGTGAGCGGTCGGCCAGGTGCGGACGACAACCTGTCGATGTTCGACCGGTTGGACCTGATCCTCGATGCGATCGAGGAGGAGGGTTTCCTCACCCTCTCGGGCGTGATCAGTCGGACGGGCATAGCCCGGTCGACAGCGCATCGACTCCTCACCCAGATGGAGCGCAGGCAATGGCTGTTTCGTGCCGGTCAGAACTACGAGCTCGGCCCCAGGCTGTTCACCCTCGGCACCCGGGGCGTACGAAACCAATGGTTCTACCGACGCACCTCGTCGACGCTGCACTGGCTGCACGCGCAGACCCGCTGCGTCGTGCACCTCGCCTACCTGGACGGCACGACAGCGGTGTGCTGGGACAAGATCGGGTCGGGGACGTTCGCGGAAGCCGTGCCGACCCGCATCGGCGCTCACGTGGCGGCGCACACGAGTGCGTTCGGCAAGGCCCTGCTTGCCTCCCAACCCGGGAGGTTGATCGAGACCATCGGTGCGCTTTCCTCGGTCACGCAGAACAGCATCGTGACCACGCAGGATCTCCATTCCGAGCTTGAGACCGTGCGCAAGCAGGGGTTCGCGGTGGACAACGAGGAGTCCTTTGCCGGAGTGGGGTGCTTCGGCACGACCATCCACCCCGGGGCCGACGGCGCGTTCACCGCGCACCGCACGACGGCTGCCATCTCAGTGTGCGCGCCGATCGACCGCCTCGACTCGGGCCTGATCGCCCCACTGCTGTCGGCGAAACGGCAGATCCTGCGCAACATCCGGGTGAATCCCATGACCGACTCCTGACGTTTCGGTCTCGCAGCAACGAGCACTGGTCGGCGACCACACCAGCCGGGTAGGGAATCGCGCGCTGGGGCTGCTGGGGCTGGTTGCTCTGTGGGGTGTTTGTCCGATTCCCGCCTGGGGGGAATGTTGTGGGCCGGGCCCTCACGGGGATGCATTGTGATGCGTGCCACTAGATATGAGGAGGTCGTGATGACGATGACGAAACAGCAGACCACGGACGACGAAGAGGTCCGTGTCATTGACGCGGGCGCCAATCCGACACGGTTCGCCCGCGGCTGGCACTGCCTGGGACTGACGGACTCGTTCCGCGACGGCAAGCCGCACGAGGTGTTCGCGTTCGGGAGCAAGCTCGTCGTGTGGGAGGACTCGACCGGCGCACTGAACCTGCTGGACTCGTTCTGCCGACACATGGGCGGCGACTTGTCCCAGGGCACCATCAAGGGCGATGAGATCGCCTGCCCGTTCCACGATTGGCGGTGGGGCGGCGACGGGAAGTGCAAGCAGATCCCCTACGCCAGGCGGGTGCCGATGCGCGCGCGCACACGGTCGTGGCCCACGCTGGAGCGCAACGGCCAGCTGTTCGTGTGGCACGACCCGGAGGGCGGTGCACCCACCGACGACGAGGTGATCCCCCACATCACCAACTACGGCACCGACGCGTGGACCGACTGGAACTGGAATTCGGTCCTCATCGAGGAAACACACTGCCGAGAGCTCGTCGACAACGTGGTCGACATGGCCCACTTCTACTACGTGCACCTCAATCAGCCACTGCACTTCCGGAACATCTTCGAAGGCCACACCGCCACGCAAGAGATGTCGTTCAAGCCACGCGCAGACATGGCAGGCGAAGAGTTCGTGAACTTCGGTGAGGACAGCGTCACGCAGTCCTATGCGACGTACTACGGGCCGTCCTACATGATCAACAGCCTGGTCGCCGAAGGTGGCATCGAAGTCGTGCTGATCAACTGCCACTACCCAGTACGACCCGACGCATTCGTCCTGCAGTACGGCGTGATCGTGAAGAAGCTGCCGGGCATGAGCAACGAGCAAGCTCAGGAAATGGCAGAACAGTTCGGCCAAGGAACGATGGAAACCTTCGAGCAGGACGTCGCGATCTGGAAGACGAAGTCCCGCATCGACAATCCACTGCTCTGCGAGGACGACGGACCCGTCTACCAACTACGCCGTTGGTACAAACAATTCTACGTGGACCGAGAAGACGTCTCGGAGGACATGGTTCGACGATTCGAGTTCGACGTGGACGTCACCAAGGCCAACGAGTACTGGGACCGCGAAGTCGCAGAGAACATCGACCGCCAACGCAATGCGTCGAGCGCGAGCGCGAGCGCAACCGCGGTGGCCGCGCCGCACGCTTAGGAGCTGGCATGCAGAAGATCTTGTGCACCCAGTGCGGCACCGCCGTCCTGGCCGAGAAGTACAGCGAGCAGCACACCAGCGTCCAGTGGCTCGACGATGCCTTCGAGGTGTGCCCCCGCCTGAAGCAGGACAAGGTGGCCGGCGATGCCCTGCGCGCGCAGCGCGCCATCGGGGCAGTGTGCCCGGCGCTGCACGCGACGATTGACCAGGCTGCGCAAGAGGGGAACCTCCCCCTCTCGTTGCGCAGCGAACCCACCGCAGGAGTCCTGCAATGAGCACGACGGCGTGCCCGCGCCTCGCGAGCGCGTCCACGGGTCACAGGTGGAGATGACTATGACAACGGACCTTCTCGAAGAGTTTGACGAGTGTGTGGACCTGCTCGTGATCGGATCGGGCACCGGAATGGCCGCCGCTCTTGCGGCCGACGAGCTCGGTCTCGACACGCTGATCGTGGAGAAGACCGACCTCGTCGGCGGATCGACGGCCCTGTCCGGCGGCGCATTCTGGATTCCGGGCAACTCCGTGATCCGCGACGACGGGGGCCTTGATCCCCTCGAACGAGCCGGGGAATACCTCGCCGAGATCGTGGGCGATTCCGCTGAGGAGCAGCGGTGGCGCAGCTACTTGTCGCACGGGCCCGCGACGGTGGAGTTCCTGCGACGCATCACCCGGCTCGATTTCATGTGGTCGAAGGGCTATTCGGACTACCATTCCGAGAGTCGTGGCGGGTCGGCAGCGGGGAGGACGTGTGAGTCCAAGCCCTTCGATCTTTCGGTTCTCGGAGAGCATCGCGATCGGCTGCGCTCGGGCAACATGGCTGCGCCCGTTCCGATGCCGATCACCGGTTCGGACTACCGGCTGATCAATCTCATGGCCACGGTGCCGCGCAAGGGCTTGCCCCGTGCCGCGCGGCGACTGGCGCAAGGGATGGGCGGAAAGGCGATCGGGCGCGAATACGCGGCCGGCGGGCAGGCTCTCGCGGCCGGCTTGTACGACGCGGTGCTACGCCGGGGTCTGCGCCTGTGGCGGAACGCGGGCCTGCGGACTCTGATCCATGACGGTGCACGCGTGACCGGCGCGATCGTCCAGCGCGACGGTCGGGAGGTCCGGATTGGCGCGCGTCGCGGGGTTGTCCTGTCGGCTGGCGGTTTCGACCACGACATCGCGAAGCGCCGAGAGCATCAGCTCGAGAGCCTGGAGGAGTGGTCACTCGGGTCACCGGGGAACACCGGGGACTCGATCGAAGCGGCCGAGGAGGTCGAGGCGGGGACGCGCCTGATGGACCAGGCGTGGTGGTTCCCGGCCGTAGCCCCGTTGCCTGGAGGCGCTCCGAAGGTGATGCTCGCCGAGCGGTCCCTTCCCGGCTCGTTCATGGTCGACGGGGCCGGTGACCGATTCATCGACGAGGCCACCGACTACATGAGCTTCGGACAGACGATCCTCGCTCGTGCGCGCGCAGACGATCCCGTCGGCCAGATGTGGATCGTCTTCGACCAGAAATATCGCAACAGCTATGTGTTCGCCGGTGAACTGTTCCCTCGGATGGCCATACCCGCATCCTGGTATTCATCCGGGATAGCCTGCCGCGCGGACACCATGGAGGAGCTGGCCACGAAGACAGGGCTGACAAACCTGTCCCGCACTGCGCAGCGGTTCGACACGCTCGCCACGGCGGGTGTCGACGACGACTTCCGGCGCGGGGCCACCTCCTACGACCGCTACTACGGCGATCCGAGCCACAGCCCCAACCCCAGTCTGGGCCCGTTGCGGAAAGCGCCGTTCTACGCGGTCAAGGTCGTGTTGTCCGACCTGGGTACGTGCGGTGGGATCGCCGCCGATCACGTCGGTCGAGCTCTGCGAGAGGACGGGTCGGTGATCGATGGCCTCTACGCCACGGGCAACAACGCCGCCAACGCATTCGGCAATCGCTACCCGGGCGCGGGCGCCACGATTGGCCAGGGCCTTGTCTACGGGTACGTCGCCGCACTTCACGCCGCCGGCCGCCTGTAGCTGACGAGGACTCCGGTCACCCACCACCGAACTGGGACTAGGCGACAGCGACGCTCGGCCCTACAATTTTGAGTCGCCTATGACTATGGGTTCACTCGACTAAGGGACGGCCTCCATGCCTGACATCTTCACGACGGCCGCACTCGCGGTGCTGGTCGTGTCCTTCGGCGTGGGGATCGTCGTCGGCCTGACGGGCATGGGTGGTGGCGCCTTGATGACGCCAGCGCTGATCTTCCTGGGCATCAACCCGACCGCCGCGGTCGCCAACGACCTGGTCTCCGCCTCGGTGACCAAGTCCGTCGGCGCCGGCGTCCACTGGCGACAAGGCTCGCCGAACCTGAAGCTGGCCGGCTACCTCGTCGCGGGCAGCGTCCCGTTCGCCTTTGCCGGCGCGTTCATCATCGACCACTTCGGGGCGGCGAAGAACCAGGAAGACTTCGTGCAGACCGCCATCGGCTGCGCGCTCCTGTTCACCGCGGCGACCTACACGTTCCGGATGTACATCCAGCTCCGCCAGGTCACCGGCGGCAACGAAGCCCCCAGCGAAGAGGTGGCGATCAAACCGATCCCGACCGTGCTGGTGGGCATGGTCGGTGGGCTCCTGGTCGGCCTGACCTCGGTGGGGTCCGGGTCGCTGATCATGGTCGCGCTGCTCCTGCTCTACCCGGCTCTGTCCGCGGTGAAGCTGGTCGGCACGGACCTCGTCCAGGCGGTCCCCCTCGTCCTGGCCGCAGCCATCGGCCACGTGATGGTCTCCGGCGTCGACTGGGAGATCCTGGTCCCGCTCCTGATCGGCGGCATCCCCGGCACCTTCCTGGGCGCCCGCATTGCCCATTGGGTCAGCCAGTCGGTCATCCGCCGCGGCATCGTGATCGTGCTGAGCCTCACCGGCCTCAAGCTGCTCGGCGTACCTCCCGAGATCGTCGGCATGGCCGGCGCAGCGCTCCTGCTGCTCGGTCCCCTCGTCTGGGGCCTCGTACGACACACCCGCGGCCTGCCTGCCTTCGACAACAACTCCGGCGCCTGGCGCATCCCCGAGAAGCACGACTGACTCACACGCCGTCGGCGTGGTTCCTCAGTCCGGCAGTCTGCCGGTTAGGATGGCCGCTGCTGTCCCGATGAGAGGTCACATTACAAATGGCAGAGCCAGTTACGGCCGGTAAGCACGCCGACTACCAGCTGAGTCAGCTCGACCAGCTGGAAGCAGAGTCGATCCATATTTTCCGCGAGGTCGCCGCCGAGTTCGAGAAGCCCGTGTTGATGTTCTCGGGCGGCAAGGACTCGATCGTCATGCTCCGCCTGGCGGAGAAGGCGTTCTATCCGGCGAAGATCCCGTTCCCGATGCTCCAGGTCGACACCGGCTTCGACTTCCCCGAGGTCCTCGCGACCCGGGAGAACTGGGTCAAGCGCTTGGGTGTACGGATGGTCGTCGCGAGCGTGGACGATGCGATCGCCAACGGTGTGATCGTGGACGACGGCAAGACGAGTCGCAACCGGATGCAGATCGGGACCCTGCTCAACGCCATCGAGGAGGAAGGCTTCACCGCCGCCTTCGGTGGTGGCCGGCGCGATGAAGAGAAGGCCCGCGCCAAGGAGCGCGTCTACTCCCACCGTGACGAGTTCGGCCAGTGGGACCCCAAGATGCAGCGCCCCGAGCTGTGGAGCCTCTACAACGGCAAGATCCACGCCGGCGAGCACATGCGGATCTTCCCGCTCTCGAACTGGACCGAACTGGACATCTGGCACTACATCAACCGGGAGCAGATCGAGATCCCCTCGATCTACTTCTCCCACGAGCGTGAGGTCATCGAGCGCGACGGGATGTTCCTCTCCGCCTCCGACGCGGTGCAGCCCAAGGGCAACGAGAAGATCGAGACCCGCACGGTCCGGTTCCGCACCGTGGGCGACATGACCTTGACCGGCTGCGTGGAGTCCCCGGCCGCCACCACGGCCGAGATCATCGACGAGATCGCCATTGCCCGGGTCACCGAGCGCGGCGCCACCCGTGGTGACGACCGCTTCTCCGAGGCCGCCATGGAAGACCGCAAGAAGGAAGGCTACTTCTGATGGCCACCCCCACGAACAACACCGACACCAACCCAACTGGTGGTGTGGTCGCGCAGCAGGCGATCAACGAGAACGCCGATCTGCTCCGCTTCGCGACCGCCGGAAGCGTCGACGACGGGAAGTCGACCCTGATCGGGCGACTGCTGCTGGACTCCAAGTCGATCTTCGAGGACCAGCTGGAATCGGTGCATTCGACCAGCCAGTCCAAGGGCTATGACTACGACGACCTCTCCCTGCTCACCGACGGGCTGCGCTCCGAGCGTGAGCAGGGCATCACCATCGACGTGGCCTACCGCTACTTCGCGACGCCGAACCGCAAGTTCATCATCGCCGACACCCCCGGCCACGTGCAGTACACCCGCAACATGGTCACCGGCGCCTCCACCTCCGACCTCGGCCTCGTCCTCGTCGACGCCCGCCAGGGCCTGACCGAGCAGTCGCGTCGCCACGCGGTCCTGCTCTCGATGCTGCGGGTGCCGCACCTGGTGCTCGCGGTCAACAAGATGGACCTGGTCGACTTCTCCGAAGAGGTCTACAACCAGATCCACGCCGAGTTCACCTCGTTCGCGACCAAGCTGTCCATCCCGGACCTGACGATCATCCCGATCTCCGCGCTCCAGGGCGACAACGTGGTCAACCGCTCCGAGAACATGGCGTGGTACGAAGGCCCGTCCCTCATGCACCACCTCGAGCACGTCCACGTCGCCTCCGACCGCGACCTGGTCGACGTACGCTTCCCCGTGCAGTACGTCGTGCGCCCCAAGTCCGACGAGTTCCACGACTACCGCGGGTACGCCGGACAGGTCGCCGGCGGCGTGATGAAGCCCGGCGACGAGGTCGTCGTACTCCCGTCGGGGATGACCACCAAGATCAAGGCCATCGACCTCTTCGACAAGGAGATCGACCAGGCCTTCCCGCCGATGTCGGTCACCGTGCGCCTCGAGGACGACGTGGATGTGAGCCGCGGCGACATGATCGCCCGGATCAAGAACGCGCCCAAGCCGGCCCAAGACATCGACGCCATGATCTGCTGGATGACCAACGAGCCCCTCAAACCGCGGCAGAAGCTGGCCATCAAGCAGACCACCCGCACCGGCCGCGCGCTCGTGAAGGACATCCAGTACCGCATGGACGTCAACACGCTGCACCGTGACCTTGAGGCCGGCGAGCTCGGCCTCAACGAGATCGGTCGCGTCCAGTTGCGTACGACGGTCCCCCTGCTGTGCGACCCCTACTCACAGAACCGCACCACCGGCTCCTTCATCCTCATCGATGAAGCCACCGGCGTCACCGTCGGCGCCGGCATGATCAACAGCGGAGACTGAAGCGTCCCGCAACACCCCCCTTTGGTCGAGTGGGTCGCGCTGGCGACCGAATCGAGACCACGGACCGCATCACCACACGAAGAGCCCCGGGCATCCGTCCGGGGCTCTTCGCATGGCAGCTACGGCGTGACTTCCACGACCGTCGGACACCTCAGGCGCACGGTCGTCATGTCCGTGCAGTCACAGGTCGGTGTCCCAGAGGGCCCCGCGACGGCCGTGATGCGGGGAAGCTCGGGGTGATGCCGAAGCCCCGAGCGAGACAAGCGGCGTGAAGCCCCCCGCCGGGTGGGGTGGCGGGGGGCTGTGCGCGCATTCGCGCCGGAGACTCGTGGCTTGGGGTGGGGATGAGAT
>JAKDNC010000844.1 GCA_030452025.1 Nocardioides sp.
GGCTGCGCATCGGATCCCCTCCACGACGCTCGACCTTCACGACAGTGGCTCCCAGAGCCACCAGCACCTGGCTGGCGAACGGGCCGGGCAACAGGCTGGTCAGGTCCAGGATGCGCACTCCCCCAAGGGGCAATTCGGACTCCACTGAAAGTCTCCTCGAGGTTCGTCGGTGCCGCCATCCTTGACACCCCGGCCACATAAGTCAATGGTTGGTCCTTAATGGAGAGGTGGCCCCAATGACGGATCTTCTGGTGGAGCGCGCAGGCGACCTGATCACGGTCACCTTCAACCGCCCGGACAAGCACAACGCGATGACCAGCGAGATGTACGACCAGCTCGCGGAGACGTGTGCAGATGCGAACCGAGACCCCGGGGTGCGGGCCATGGTGCTCACCGGCGCAGGTGACAGGGCATTCGTGGCCGGCACCGACATCGCCCACTTCCTCACCTTCAACGACGGCGATGACGGAGTGCGCTACGAGCGCCGGATAACCGAGGTGCTCGATGCCCTCGAGCAGGTGCGCGTCCCCACCATCGCGGCGATCTCCGGTCATTGCTTTGGGGGCGGCCTTGCCCTCGCCACTGCCTGCGACCTGCGGGTGATCACACCCCGGAGCCGATTCGGCTACCCGATCGCCCAGACGATCGGCAACTGCCTCTCGGCCAGCACCTTGGCGGCCCTGACCGAATGCTTGGGCGTGGCGCGCACGAAGGCCATGCTGCTGCTCGCCCGTCCCATGTCGGCCGACGAGGCTGTGACCAGCGGCTTCGCGACCGAGGTCGTCGAGACCGAGCGACTTCTCGAGCGTGCGTCCGCCCTGGCCCGCGAAGTCGCGAGCCATGCCCCGTTGACCATGTGGGCGACGAAGGAAGCCCTGCGCCGGGTACGTGTCAACGGCCTGCCCGACGACACCGACATCATCCGCGCTGTCTACGGCAGCGAGGACTTCCACCACGGTGTCCGGGCGTTCCTCGCCAAACAGTCCCGCGACTGGTCAGGTCGCTGACCACACCCGTCGGGTCACCCGGCATGGATCGCCCGACGGACCTCGGCGGCCACCTCGATCGATTCCATTGGACTGCCTGCGGGAAGGGTCACCGCCACATCTGCGCAGCCCGCAGCGACGTACTCCCGGACACGATCGGCAAGCTCGTCGGGAGGACCGACAGGACACCAACGACTGAACTTCTCGAACGGGATCTTGTAGCGCTGCTGCATGGTCTCGGCGAGCCTGTCTCCACCTCGTCCGTCAGCACCGGGCGCGGCGCACCAGAGCACCATTCCGTGTTGCCAGGAATCGACCCGACGTCCACCCGCTTCTGCGAAGTCAGCCACCTCCGACACGGCACTGGCGAACCGCTCAGGAGAGGTCCACAACCCGAGCCATCCGTCACCGTGCTTCGCGGCCCGACGCAGGGCTGCCTCGGATCGTCCGCCCACGAGGATCGGTATTCGTGGTGAAGGCGCGGGGAGCACCAGCGCATCACGGACGCTGAAGAACTCACCCTCGAACGTGGCTTCTTCACCGGCGAGGAGCATGTCGAGGAGCGCGAGCGCCTCATCCGTACGACGACCGCGGGTCGCGGGGGGGGCCCCCCCCCCCGACCACACAGGCCCGGCCCGGGCGGTGATAAAAAAAAGACGCAGCCCCGCCA
>JAKDNC010000845.1 GCA_030452025.1 Nocardioides sp.
TGCTGGAGAAGGCCCTTGCCGAAGGCGGCACGAGTTTCGACGCCCAGTATGTGAACGTCAATGGGCAGGCCGGCTACTTTTCGCGGAGCCTGAGTGTCTATGGGCTCGCGGGACATCCGTGCAAGCGCTGTGGCGCCCCCGTCGTGAGGGAACAGTTCATGAACCGATCCAGCCATCTTTGCCCTGTCTGCCAGCGAAAACGATAGTTGAGACGCTCTCCCGAGCGGAGTTGCGAACGTGTTCAAGTCGGGCGTTGAGCGGCCGCTCCTTCGACAGGCTGTATGTCAATGCGTAAGGCGTCCGTCATTCGTCGTGGATGTGTTGCGAGCCGTCGTGATGGTCCACCCACGTTCCTCGGACTGGGCGGCCGCTTCCGATTGTCGGTGAGCAGTCTCGTCAGTTGGTCTGAGTGCCGAAGTGGCGTTCAAGCAGGGGGACGATCTCGGGCCAGTAGGCAGGTGGTGGGAAACCGTGGCCCATGCGGCGGAGCAGGTGCAGTTGCGCGCCGGGAATCTCGCGGGCGAGGGCTTCGGAGTGCTCGGCGGGGAAGAGCGGGTCGGCGTCGCCGTGCAGGACGAGGGTCGGGACGGTGATCTCGCCGAGTCGCTGCCGCCACGGGGATCCCGGGTCCATCATGAAGTGGTTGGTCAGGTTCGCGGCCAGATTCTGTGCTCGTTCCAAGGTGGCACTGGCGATTGCGCGCTGGTGGTCCTCATCGAACGCCTCGCCCTGGAACGGGCGCTCACTTTCGCTGAGGTAGCGGATCACTGCCTCGCGATTGGACCAGTCCGGCTCTTCCGGTTCGGTGCTGAACACCTCGGTCATCTGCGGTGTCATCTCCGGCAAATCTGCGGCTTCATGTCCCGGTCCGCCGGGGGTGCCGCTGATGATGGTCAACGACGCGACCTGTGCCGGGTGATCGAGCGCGAGCAACTGGGCGATCGCGCTGCCCATGGACACCCCGACCAGGTGTGCGCTGTCGCGACCGGTGGCTGTGAGCACAGCGCTGGCGTCTTCGACCAGATCGGGCAGGGTATAGCCGGGTTCGCCGACCGGCCAGGTGGTGGACTGGCCAGCGTCGCGGGTGTCGTAGCGGATGACTGGGCGGTTCTGAGCCAGCTCGGCACAGAAGGACGGTGGCCAGGCCGTCAGCGAGTTGCCGGCTCCGTGGATGAGCAGCACCGTAGCTGCGCTGCTGTCACCGAATTGTTCCACTGCAAGTTCGGTCTTGTCTCGGTGGGCGGTCATCTGTTGTGGGTTGGGCGTCGGCATGTGTTTCTCCTCATCGTTGGCTCTCCTGCAGGGCAGGGAGCGGTCAGTCCATGGTGGTGACTCGGGGTTATCTCAGGTTCCGGTGAGGACCACCTGGTTGCCGTCGGGATCGGTCAGCGGCAGGATGCGTGCTCCGCCGCCGGGTTGAGGACCGTCGTGCGGGATGCCGACCTGAAGTGCATGCTCGGCGGCAGCGTCGAGATCGGTCTCGTCAAGTACGACGGACGACCATCCGGCGCGGTCGGGTTCGGACCACACCTGCAGTCCGAAGGCGTCGCCGAGGTGCCACTCGATCAGTCCCGCCATGGGGCGGTCATCAGGCCCGCGATCGAACAGGCGGGCGTACCACTCCTCCGCACGGTCCAGGTCCGTGATGGCGACG
>JAKDNC010000846.1 GCA_030452025.1 Nocardioides sp.
CGCGGTGGATCGGCGTCGCATTGGCCTGGGTAGGCAGCGGCGCGATGGTCAGCTGGTCGCTCTACCTCGCGATGGTCCTGATGACACCGAACGACTTCCGCGACGTGGACATCTCGTTCGCCGATGTCGGTGCCGAGCTGGTCCGACTGGTGGCGGGGGTGGTCGTCGCGTGGACGGCCCTCTCGCTCGTGCGCCGCCGGGCCGAGCGCACCGGAGCCGAAGTGGTCATCGGCGCTGCCACCAGTGCTTCCTCTTCTGCCCCGGCTCCAGCGGAACGCCGTTGAGCAGCGTCGGCCCCGGCTCCGGCCTCGGCTGTGGCTCTCGGGTCTTCGTCCCAGCCGTCGCCCCGGCCGTTTTCTGGGCGTCTTTCTGGGCGTCTTCCGGGGCCAGGCCGCTCTCCTTGATCGACCGCCGTAGGTCCGGTGGGAGGTCGTCGAGCGACTCGTAGACCTTCCCGTTGACCTCGATGGCGTGAACCGTCTGCCCGGGCCTCGAGTCCGGAGGCCGGTCCCCGACCACCCGGCGAACCTCAGGCGGCAGGTCACCCCAGGACTCGTAGGTCTTCCCGGCGTACTCGACCCGGGTCGTGCTGGTCACCGAGGCGCTGGTGTCCATGGAGTCTTCCTGGAGGAAGGCCGGCACGCCGTCGCCGTCCTCGTCCGGCATAGCGCGGGCGACCTTCTCCCGAACCTCGGGTGGTAACTCCTCCCAGGAGTTGTAGATCTTCCCGTCAACCTCGAAGCTCGGCATCGCGACCGGTCTCAGTTGAGCGGGCGCATCGACTCGGGCACGCCGCCCCCGCGGTGCACCTCCTCGACCAACTCCTGGAGCGCGGTCAGCGCAACCCTCTGGGACATCGGGCCGTAGGAGACCCGCGCCACGCCGAGTTCCTCGAGCCGGGCCAGTGCGGGGATCCCGGGCAGTCCGATCAACGTCAGCTTCTGGGGGCCGAATGTCTCGACCAGCGTCGCGACCTCGTCGTCGTTGAGGACGCCGGGCACGAACACCACCGGGGCGCCCGCGTCCAGGTAGGCCTTGCCACGCTCGACGGCATCGGCCAGCACGTCGGCGCGAGGACGATCTCCGGCCTTGACGAACGCGTCCGTGCGGGCGTTGAGCACGAAGTCGATTCCCTCCTCGGAGGCCACGGACATGATCGCCTCGACGTTGGCGGCGGCCTCGGCGACCGGACGCATCTGGTCCTCGAGGTTGGCCCCGACGATCCCGGCCCCGATCGCCTTGCGCACCGTTCCGGCCGGGTCGCCGTACCCACCCTCGAGGTCGGCGGAGACCGGGAGGTCGGTGGCAGCGGCGATCCTGCCGGTGGTCTCGATCATCAGGTCGACCGGGATGTTCTCGCCGTCCTCATAGCCGTAGGAGGCAGCGATCGAGTGGCTCGCGGTCGCCAACGCGGCGGTGCCGGGCACACCGATGACGGCCTTGGCGCTGATCACGTCCCAGACGTTCACGACGGTCAGCAGCGTGGGGTCCTGGTGGAGACGCAGCAGCTCGGCGCCCTTGCTTGCGATGTCACTCATGGCCTCGACGCTAGCGCCTACGCCCTGACCGGGACAGGATCCGTGCGCGCCGCCCATCCGAGGCCCGGTTCCCCGCCGACCCGGGGAAACCGGCACACCCCCGCCGCAGAATCC
>JAKDNC010000103.1 GCA_030452025.1 Nocardioides sp.
CAACGGTGAAGGCCACCCCCATCAACGGAGAAGTCTGCGCGGCCACCTCGCCGGGCACCCACGGAGCGTCGACAGGTTCGACGTGGTGTCCCAGCGACTCGCACAGTGTTGCGGCTTCCTCGACGACAGCCAGCACGTCAGGATCCGTCACTGGTCCGTCACCGAACGACGTGACCAGGCCGATGCGCAGTGGCCGTGGCGGCTGGGCGGCCAGGGTCGCGAACGGTTCGGTCGGGGTCGGCAGTCCGACCAGGGTCCCGTGGACCGGCACCGAGGAGATGTCCAACAGCAGTGCGCTGTCGCGCACCGACGTGGTCAGCGCGTGGTGGACCGAGGAGGGACCGCTCAGCGTCGAGGGCGCAGGGGCAGTCGTGACCCGCCCCCTGCTGGGCTTCAGCCCGAAGAGGCCGGTCATCGAGGCGGGGATCCGGATCGACCCTCCGCCGTCGCTGGCGTGCGCGACCGGCACCAGGCCGGCGCTCACCGCCGCCGACGAGCCGCCGCTGGAACCTCCGGGGGATCGAGTGAGGTCCCGCGGGTTGTGGGTCGCCCCGAAAAGGAGCGGTTCGGTGCTCGCGTTCAGACCAAACTCGGGCGAGTTCGTGGTGCCGAGCACCACCATCCCCGCCTGCTTGTAGCGCGCCACCAGGACAGCGTCCCGCGTGGCGACCGCGTCGGCGAAGAGTCGGGACCCGCGCGTGCTCGGGAGCCCTGCCACGTCGAGGTTGAGGTCCTTGACCAGCACGGGTACGCCGCGCAACGGGCCGTCCGGGAGGCCCGCGTCCACCTCAGCGCGGGCCTCGTCGAACCGGGTGTGCACGACCGCGTTCAGCGCCGGGTTGTGCGTCTCGATCCGCGAGATCGCCTCGTCGACGACTTCACGAGGACTGGCGCTCCCGGATCGGATCGCCTCGGCGACGCTGACGGCATCAGTCATCCGGCGACGTTCTCCTCATCGGAGAGCACGGTCAGCCGCGGCGCGTCACCGTCCGGCACAGCCACGTGGTGGCAGGCGAGGAAGTGGCCCGCACCGACCTCCCGCATCACCGGCTCTTCCGCTGCGCAGAGGTCGGTGGCCAGCGGGCAGCGGGTGCGGAACCGACAGCCCGACGGGGGGTTCAGCGGAGAGGGCAGCTCGGTCGCCGACGCCGACAACGGAACCTCGACCTCGTCGTGGGGCGACTCAGGCGTCTCCGCGCGTGCCTCCTCACCCGGGATCGAGGAGATCAGCATCCGGGTGTAGGGATGCAGCGCTTCGTCCTGGAGACCCCCTGACGGCAGCACCTCGCAGGTCTTGCCGAGGTAGAGCACCATCACCCGGTCGCTGATGTTCTTGACCACCGAGACGTCGTGGGCGATGAAGATCATGGAGAGGTCGTAGTTCTCCTTGGTCCGCTCGAGCAGGTTCAGGATCTGCGCCTGCACTGACACGTCGAGCGAGGAGACCGGCTCGTCACAGATCAGCACGTCGGGGTTCATCATCAGTGCCCGGGCGATGCACACCCGCTGGCACTGACCGCCTGAGAGCTCGTGGGGGCGCCGGTCCCAGACCACATCAGGGTCAAGGCCCACCGCTTCGAGGGTCTCCCGGATGCTGGCGTCCTTGTCGTCCCCGTCGTAGCCCCAGATCGCCAAGCCCTCGGCAACGAGGTCGCGCACCTTGCGTCGTGGGTTCAGCGACGAGATCGGGTCCTGCATGATCATCTGCATCCGGGCCCGGGCGCCGCGCAGCTCGCGAACCTTGAGCCCGGTCAGCTCGCGCTTGCCCAGGCTGACCCTCCCGGAAGTCGGCTTCGGCATCTGCATCACGGCGCGTCCGGCGCTGGACTTGCCACAACCGGACTCGCCAAGGATCCCCAGGGTCTCCCCCGGCAGCAGGTCGAGGTTCATCCCGGACACGGCGTGGACGACCTGCTTCCGCCCGACCGGGAACTCGACGACCATGTCGTCGACAACCAGCACCCGCTCCGCGGCGGTGCGCATGTGTGCGGTTCCGCTGCCGGCCATCAGCTGACTCCCTCATAGGCGATTTCGAGCGGGAAGTGGCACGCCCCGCGGTGTACGACGTCCCGCTCACCCAGGTCACGCAGGAGCGGTTCCTCCTCGCGGCACCGGTCCTGGGCGAACCGACAACGCGGCGCAAACCGGCAACCGGTGGGCGGGTTCAGCATGTTGGGCGGAGCACCCTCGATGGCGCGCAGCACCGTGTGCGGGGCGTCGCGCAGCTGCGGGATGGAGGCGATCAGCGCCTCGGAGTAAGGGTGTCGCGGGTTGGCGAAGACCCGGGAGGTGGAAGAGGTCTCGACGGTGCGGCCGCCGTACATCACCGCGACCCGGTCGGTGCGTCCGGCGACTGCGCCGAGGTCGTGGCTGACCAGAATCGTGGCCATGTTCCGCTCGGAGGCGAGTGTCGCGAGCAGATCGAGGATCTGCTTCTGGACGGTGACGTCGAGTGCGGTGGTTGGCTCGTCGGCGATCAGCAACTTGGGGTCGCAGGCGAGCGCCATGGCAATCACCACGCGCTGCCGCATGCCCCCGGAGAGCTCGTGGGGGTATTGCTTCATCCGGCGCACCGGCTCGGGGATGAACACCTGGCGCAGCAGGTCGACCGCCCGTTCGGTGGCGTCCTTCCGGTTGAGGCCGAGGTGGAGTCGCAAGGCCTCGGTGATGTGGACGCCGACCTTCTTCACCGGATTCAGCGAGGTCATCGGGTCCTGGAACACCATCGCGACCTCGGGGCCCCACAGCTTGCGTCGAGCACCCGGCTTCATCTCGTGCACGTCCTGGCCGGCGATACGCACACTGCCGGTGACCTCGGTGTTCGCGTTGTTGGAGATGAGACCCATGATGGTTCGTCCGAGCACGGACTTGCCCGAACCTGACTCACCGACGACGCCGAGGGTCTCCCCCGCGCCGAGGGTGAGGGAGACTCCGTCGACTGCGCGCATCAGACCGCGGGGCGTGGAGAACGTGGTGTGGAGGTCGTCGACCTCGAGGACGTGTTCGGTCACAGCTTTGCGCTCCTCGTGTCCCAGCGGGCCTGGGCCTTCTCGCCCAGGAGGTTGAAGGCGAAGACGGTCAGGAACAGGAAGGCGCCGGGAACGAGCACGATGTGCGGGTGGTCCTCCATGATTCCCCCTTCACCTTCGGCGATCATGTTGCCCCAGGTCGGATCGGGCTGCTGGATCCCGAGCCCCAGGAAGCTCAACGACGCCTCCGCCACGATGAGCGCGGAGATCATCACCACGGCCATCGAGAAGACCGGCAGGATCACGTTCGGGACCAACTCTCGAGCCATCACCCGCATCCGTGTGGCGCCCATGAGCCGGGCCGCCATCACGAACTCGCGCTGAGCGAAGGTGATCGTGTTGGCGCGGGCCAGGCGGATCATGCTCGGAATCGTCAGCAGGGCCAGGGCGAGCGACATGTTCCGGATGCTCGGGTCCAGGAACGTGCTCAGGGCGATCAGCAGGATCAGCGGCGGCACGGCGAGCAGCGCGTTGGTGAAGATCCCGACGACGCTGTCGACGCCCTTGCGGAAGTAGCCGGCGATGACACCGATCGTGCCCCCGACCACGGTGCCGACGGCCACCGCGAGCAGCGAGATCATCAGCGACGTGCGCGCGCCGTAGATGGAGCGGGCAAGCAGGTCAAGCCCCTGGTTGTTCGTGCCCAGCGGATGCTCGGTGAGCAGGGCGGGGGTGGTGTACGACGGCTCCAGCAGCGTCTTGGCGACGTCGTTCTGCTCGCCCAGCGGAAGGTACGGCGCCAGGATGGCCGCCAGGACGATCGCGACCAGCCACCCCACGCAGAGCCAGAGGGTCAGGTCGACACGGCGTCCGAGGACGCCCTGCAGCAGCCGGTTCACGCCCTGGAAGAGCAGCGCCACGCCGGCCAGGAACAGCACGGCCTTCCCGCCGAGCAACAGGGACGGCGTGCTCCAGCCGAAGATGGCCAGGGCGAGACCGACGACGGTCAGCACGGCGCCGACGGTCAGGAGACGGGTCCGGTTCACGGAGGCGGCGCGGAGCGCCTTCTTGCTAGGCATCAACACGGCGGGTCCTCGGGTCGAGATAGCCATAGGAAAAGTCGATCCCGGCGTTCACGGCGACGTAGACCAACGCGATCACCAAGACGGCGCCCTGCACCATCGGGTAGTCGCCCTGGTTGGCAGCGTTCACGATCATCGACCCCATCCCGGGCAAAGCGAAGAGGTATTCGACGATCACGGTGCTTCCAATCAGCCGGCCCAGGCTGATCCCCATCAGGGTGACCAGCGAGAACGACGACGGCCGCAAGGCATCGGTGACCATCACCCGCCAGGGAGGCATCCCCTTGGCCCGAGCGGCGAGGATGAAGTCTTCGTTGAGGGTGACGATCAGGTCGTTCCGCAGGACCCGGGTGAACAACGCGAGCTCCATAAGCGCGATCACGACAGCGGGCAACAGGGCGTGGTGCAGGTTTCCGCCGATGCTGTCGCTCAGGCGGACCCACTGGGCTCGCGGGAACCAGCCGAGACCGTTGGAGAAGATCAGGATCAGCAGCAGGCCCGCGAGGAACGAGGGCACCGAGAGGATCCCGAACATCGAGGCCCCGATGAGACGGTCGACGGTGCCGCCAGCGCGGGCGGCGGACCACATGGCCAGCGGGATGGCGAGCACGAGCGCGATCGCGAGGCCCATGACAGCCAGCTGCAGGCTCACCGGCAGCGCGCCGCCGATCCGGTCGAGGACATCACTCTGGGGCGGGACCAGCGAGGTCCCGAAGTCACCGGTGACGGCTCCGGAGAGCCAGTCCCAGTAACGCTGCAGCAGCGGGTCGTTGAGGCCGAGCTCCTGGCGGAGGTCGGCGTACTCCTGGGGTGGGTGGCCCTCCCCCAAGATTGCCACCGCGGGATCGCCGGGCATCAGGGACAGCATCAGGAACACCCCGAAGCTGACGATGAAGAGCACCCCCGCCAGCTCGCCGATGCGCAGCGCGACCTTGCGCATCAGCGGACACCCCTGCCGCGTCCTTCATGGACTGGCTGGCACATGTGCGACGTCCCTTCGTTCGGGTCGAATGTCCCGGGTCGGGACGATCTCAGGAAGGCTAGGCCTGGTGACGTGGGACACTGGGGCCCACTCCCACTGATCGGAATCAGCGGGGTCACGCGCCGAGGACGAGTCCGCTGGTGGGCACTCCGGTGCCGGCGGTGACCACCACGTTCGTGACGTCGTCGGGCTGGTTGGGCGACGTTCCGCGGACGAGACGGACGCCCTCGGCGATGCCGTTCATCCCATGCAGGTAGGCCTCGCCGAGCTGGCCGCCGTGCGTGTTGGACGGCAGCCGGCCACCAAGGTCGAGATGGCCGTCGGCGATGAAGTGCCGGGCCTCCCCGCGACCGCAGAAGCCGAGCTCCTCGAGCTGGGGCAGCACGAACGGGGTGAAGTGGTCGTAGAGCACCGCTGCCTGCACGTCGTCCGGCGTGAGCCCGGACTGCGCCCACAGCTGGTTGCCGACCACGCCCATCTCGGGCAGACCCGAGATGGCCGGGCGGTAGTAGGAGGTCATCATGTGCTGGTCCTTGGCCTGCCCCTGCGCGGCTCCCACGACGTAGGCCGGCTTGTGCGGCAGGTCCTTCGCGCGCTCCGCGGAGACGACGACGACGGCCTGGCCGCCGTCGGTCTCCTGGCAGCAGTCGAGCAGGTGCAGCGGTTCCGCGATCCATCGGCTCGCCTGGTGCTCCTCGAGGGTGATCGGTCGGCCGTGGAACCACGCCTTCGGGTTCGTGGCAGCATGCCGGCGAGCGGTCACTGCGACCCGGCCGAAGTCTTCGGATGTGGCGCCGTACTCGTGCATGTAGCGGCGCGCGTTCATCGCGACCCACTGGGCTGGGGTGGAGAGCCCGAAGGGAGTCATCCAGGAGTACGCCGCCCGGTCGGCGTTGCTGTCCATCGGACGGTCCGCCTGCCCGAGGCCGTATCGCTCCCCGGAGCGCTCGTTGAAGGCGCGCCAGCAGACCACGACATCAGCCAGGCCGGCGTGGATGGCCGCAGCCGCCTGGGCCACGGTGCCGCACGCGGCACCGCCGCCGTGGTGGACCCGGGAGAAGTGGGTCAGGTCGCCGATGCCGACGTTGCGGGCCACGTGGTTCTCCGAGCTGGTCTCGGCTGTGAAGGTGACCATGCCGTCGACGTCGGCGGGGGTGAGACCGGCATCGCGGATGGCGGCGAGCACCGCCTCGCAGGCGAGCTGCAGCTCGCTGCGGCCCGAGGCCTTGGAGAATTCCGTGGCGCCGATGCCGACGATGGCCGCCGATCGGGACAGGCTCCGGGTGGGCCCGCGCATCACAGGGCCACCACGACGATGCCGGACGCGTGGATGCCAAGAGCGTTCTCGCCCTTCACAGACACCTCGACCTCATCGCCGTCGACGCGGCTGACCTCACCGGTCATCGTCATCGTGTCGCCCGGGTAGTTGGGCGCTCCGAGCCGGATCTTCACCCGCTTCACGACTGCGGCCGGGCCGGCCCAGGCGGTGACGAACCGTTCGGTGAGACCGTTGCTGGTCAGGATGTTCATGAAGATGTCCTTCGATCCGCGTTCCCTGGCGAGGTCCGGGTCGTGGTGCACGTCCTGGTAGTCCCGGCTGGCCAGCGCGGTGGCCACGACCAGGGTGCGGGTGATCGGGATGGCCACCGGGTCGAGCCGGTCCCCCACTGCGACGGTCATGACGCCTCCTCGGCGATGAGGTCACCGAGGTCGGCCAGCGTGGCTGCCGCGCCGCCGAGGGTGTTCGCGATCTGACGACCCCACAGGAAGTGGCGGTGCACGGGGTAGTCGACGTCGACACCGATGCCTCCGTGGACGTGCTGGACCCGGTGCACGACGTCGAGCCCGGCCTGCTCGCGCCACCAGGTGGCGGTGAGGACCGCCTTCCGGGCGGCCTCGCTACCGGCGCCGCTCTCGGTGATCGAGGAGAGTGCCTGCCACAGGGTCACCCGCATCGCCTCGATGTCGATCCAGCAGTCAGCGAGCTGGTGCTGCACGGCCTGGAAGCTGCCCAGGGGCCGGCCGAACTGCTCGCGATCCGAGGTGTACGACGCAGCAAGGCGCATGGCACCGTCAGCGACGCCCAGCTGGACTGCGGCGAGCGCGGCGGCAGACCACTGGAGCACTTCGGTGAGCGCATCGGCCGGCTCGCCGGCCGAGCCGGCCAGTCGCTCGGCCGGGGTGTCCTCCAGCGTCAGGTGACCCGACAGGTCGTGGGTCGTGGTCGTCGAGGACTCCCATGCCAGCCACTCGTTGGCGACGAGGAACAGCCCGGGGCCGTCGGGGCCGGTGGCGGAGACGCGCACCGGGGAGGCGCCCAGCGGGGTCGGGACCGCGGCCTTGACGCCTCGCAGTCGCCACCGGTCTGCGCCGGAGTCCTGGACGGCAGCGCAGCCGGGGGTGGCGGGCGGCTGGTTGTCGAACTCCTCCAGCGCGAGCGCCACCCGGACGCTGCCGTCCGCGATGCCGGACAGGAGCTGCTTCTGCTCCTCGGTGCCATGCGCGGCGACCACCAAGCCGGCGACCAGGTGCGACCACAGCGGAACAGGGGCGACGGTGCGGCCCTGCTCCTCGAGGACCACGCAGGCGGCCTCGATCCCGAGTCCGGCTCCGTCAGCCTCCTCGGGGACGGCCAGGCCGAGCAGGCCTGCCCCGGCCAGCGCAGACCAGAGCACGGTGTCGACGCGCTCGTCGGTGGTCTCGACCTCACGGACCCGTTCGGTCGTGGCGAGGTCGGAGAAGATCTCGGCGGCCAGGGACTGGAGGGCCTGCAGGTCCTCGTCGAGCTGGAAGTCCATCAGTTCTCCGTCGGTCGTGGATGGTCCGTGTCCGGGCCGGTCGGCGCGAACACGGGAAGGGTGAGCCCGTCGTCGGCCTCGAGCCACTCGAGAGCGAGCGGCATGCCGATCTCGAGGTCCTCGGCGGTGACGCCGGTCAGGTTGGTGATCAGGCGGGTGCCCTCGGCGAGCTCGACGAGCGCGATCAGGTAGGGCGCGTCGAACGCCGGGTGCTTGGGGTGGTGCGCGACGACGTAGGAGTAGAGCGTTCCGGCACCACTGGCCTCCACCGTGTCCCAGTCGAAGGAGCCGCATTCCGGACAGCCGGGCCCGGGTGGGTGGCGCAAGGTGCTGCAGTCGGCGCACCTCTGAACCACGAGCCGCTTCTCGCGGGCCGCCTCGAACCAGAAAGCGTTGTCCCGGTTGAGCGCGGGGCGGGGACGCAGCGCTTTCGGCGCCTCCGGGGCGGCTGGCCGGAACCGCAGCGTGCGCCAGGTCTGCACCCCGACGGTTTCCCCCTCGGCGTCGCGGTAGGTGCGCACGGTGGTGACGAATCTGCCGGTGCCCAACCCGGTGGTCTTCTCCGCCGAGATCGACTCGACCACCTCGTCCACGCTGATCCGGTCGCCGGGGACCACCTCGCGGTGGAACTCGAAGTCGGAGTCGGTCGCGACGACGGAGGTGTAGCCACCTTCGTCAAGCAGGCCGACGAGCTCGGCGAACCCGCTGGCGCCGGGGGCGGACTCCCCACGCGCCAGGGCTTGGGTGGCGGCGTACCCGCGCATCGTCCAGGCCTGCAGCATCGACGCCGGTGCGACGACGCCCGGTCTGCCGGTGGCCCGGGCGGCGTCGTCGGAGAGGTAGGCCGGGTTGGGGTCCTCCATCGCCTCGACCCAGTGCCGGATCATGGCCTGGTTGACCGCATCCTGGCCGAACTTCGCCTCGATCAGCTGGCGACCGACGAAGGCATCGAGTCGCTCGTCGTAGTTGCTCATCGCCGACCCCGCGGCATCCCGAGACCTTGGCTGGCGACCATGTCGCGAAGGATCTCGTTGACCCCGCCACCGAAGGTGTTCACGATGCCCTGCCGGGAGAGTTGCTCGACCTGGCCGCTGAGCGCCGCGCCTGATGATCCGGGACGTATCCGTCCCCCAGCGCCGAGGATCTGGGAGAGGGTGCGCTGGACGTCGATGTGGGTCTCGGTGCCGTAGGTCTTCGCGGCGCCTGCGGTCTGGCCGGTGAGCTTCCCGCGGGCGGACTCGGAGGTGAGCTTCCAGTTCATCAGGCGCATCGCCTCGAGCCGGGCGTGCGTGCGGGCGAA
>JAKDNC010000104.1 GCA_030452025.1 Nocardioides sp.
GGTTGGATCCCACGCGTTGTGCGCCAGGGATGCGCCCCAATCTGAGAGTGCAGCCAGGTCCGCACCGGTGTGGCGACCCAGCACACCCCCGCGACTGGAGGATCAGCGCGATCTTGCCAGCCGTCTGGCATGCGCGATCGGTGACTTGGCCCCACCCCAGCCGGGCGGTCTCCCGGCGGCCCACCCCCACATCAAGGTCACGCTCCAGGTCCACATCCCGCTGATCGACGTTGTCGTGGAACAGCCGACCGTCGAGCTCCACGATGAAGCCCTGCCCGGGGTAGAGCACATCCCGAAACATCTGGCGCCCGGCTGGCCTCTCCTGCACCTGGCGCTTGCCGCGGGGCAGGCCGTGCGCTCGCTCCACGCGCGTGAGGTAGGCGTGCTCCAGGACGGAGCAGGTCCCGTCCCGGATGTCGCGCAGCACGGAGCCCAACCAATGACGTCGGGCGACCCGAGGACGCAAACTCAAGCAGTCCGACAGCCTGGTCGCCGTCGTCCGCTGGGACTGGCATGCATCGGCCATGACCCCGATCGCGGTGTGGTCGGTGACTGCCGCGGCTGCCAGGTCGACGACAGCTTCCTCCAGGCGGATCCGTGGCGGCGAGGAATTCCACTGCACTCGGTCCTCGAAGGCACGCGAGCGCGTGACCCGGAACCCGCTCACCTGCTCGACCGTGCGTCCGACGGGGATGAGGATCTCGATGTCGTCCCGACTCCTGTGCCGATTCCACCCAGGACCAACAACGGATCGGACGGCCGCGTCACCGGCGAGCGCGGACGGCCAGTAGTGCAGCACCCCGATCCACCCCTGTTGCCGCCAGGTTGGCACTCCTGTGTGGTTGAGATAGACACCGGGCAGCGCTCGCACCCACAGCCTGCGTCGGATCAACCGCTCGATGTCGTGGGGACGCAGACCACGGGCAAGCACCTGCCGCCGGGAGGTCACGCCGTCCTGGGCATCGAGCAGACGATTGATGGCTCCCCAGTCTGCTGACATGCGGATGAGGATCGCCGCGCTCGAGCTGTTGCGCCACCAGCGTGACGTTCACTTGTGGACAGCCGTCTGAACGACCCTCAGCCAAGTGTTGCGTGGGATCCGACGCAGTGGGCGCGTCAGATCCCACGCGTTGTCTCTCAGCTTGCTCGTCGGTGCCGCGCCGGAACCGGGTTCGGCGAGCGACCGTCGTACTGCCATGAACCCGATCAAGAAGTGGGCTGCACCAGCCCTGCTCGTGACCCTCCTGACCACCGGCGCCTGTGCCAGCCCCAGCGGCGAGGACAGCGGCGGTGAAAGGACCGACAGCCGCAGCGTCGCGGAACCTGAGGGAGCAGCCCCCACCGAAGCCGGTGCCGCCGACTCCCAGGCCCTCAACGAGAAGGGCGGCAGCGGCGAACAGGAAGCAGACCGGGCGATCATCAACACCGGCGAGGTGACGCTGCGCTCCGGCGACGTCGCCAAGGCCCGCGCCGACGCCCAGAAGGTGATCGACCGTCACGACGGACAGATTGCCGACGAGGAGACCTACGCCGACGGCGACGGCTCACTGAGCTCGACGCGAGTGGAGCTGCGGGTGCCGGCCAAGGAGTTCGACGACGTGATGACCGACCTCGGGGAGGTAGCAGAGCTCCGCGAGACCAGCCGCACCTCGGAGGACGTGACCACCCAAGTGATCGACAACAACGTCCGCGTCCGCGCCCAGGAGAAGAGCCTCAAGCGGATTGAGGTGCTCCTTGCCCGCGCCGAGACCGTCCAGGAGATCGTCTCGATCGAATCCGAGCTCACCGAGCGCCAGTCCGAGCTCGACTCCCTCAAGCAGCGCCAGTCCTACCTGCGGGACCAGACCGCCCAGTCGACCATCACCCTCGACATCGAGACGGACTACGACGACAAGAGCACCAAGGACGGCGAGGACCACAACGCCTTCGTCGCCGGGCTACTCGGCGGATGGAACGCGCTCAAGGACGTCGGCGGCGGGCTGGCCGCAGTCGTCGGGGCTCTGCTTCCGTTCGCGATCGTGGCCACCCTGATCGGCGTCCCGCTGATGATCCTGCTGCGCAGGCTGGGCAAGCGATTCGGCAAGCGACTGGGCAAGCGACTGGGCAAGCGAGTGGGCATGGGACCGGGGACCGATCGCGGCGACGCCACCGTGCAGCCCGACGCGTAAGTTCGCGCCGACTCGGGGTCAGAGGGGGTAGGACTGAACGAACTCGGTCAGCGCCTTGAGCTGATCCGGGTTCGTGCTCGGGATGACCCCGTGACCGAGGTTGAAGATGTGGCCCTTGGCTGCGCGACCCGCCTCGATGATCTCGCCGGCCCGGGCGGTCATCACCTCGGTCGGCGCGAAGACCATCGTCGGGTCGAGGTTCCCCTGCACCGCGTGGTCACCGACGGCGGCGATGCCCTTGTCCAGCGGCGTGCGCCAGTCGACGCCGACCACGTCGGCACCGGCCTCTCCCATCAGCGTGAGCAGGTTGCTGGTCCCGACACCGAAGTGGATGCGGGGTACGCCGAGGTCCCCAGCCGCAGCAAGCACGCGCGCCGAGTGCGGCTGGACGTGCTCGACGTAGTCGTGCGGCGTCAGGGCCCCGGCCCAGGAGTCGAAGAGCTGGATCGCCGAGGCACCGGCCTGCACCTGGACGGCGAGGTAGTCGGCGGCGATGCCGGCGATCTTGCGCATCAAGGCATCCCACACGTCGGGGGCCCCGAACATCATCGCCTTGGTCTTCGCGTGGTCCTTCGACGGACCACCCTCGACGAGGTACGACGCGACGGTGAACGGAGCGCCGGCGAAACCGATCAGCGGGGTCGCTCCGAGCTCGGCGACCAGGGACTGCACCGCCCGGGTGATGAACGGCACCTGGTCGGGGGTGAGGTCCGGGATCGCCTCCACGTCCGCGAGAGTCCGGACCGGAGCGGCGACCACCGGGCCGACACCGGGAACGATGTCGAGGTCGAGGCCGACCGCCTTGAGCGGCAGCACGATGTCGGAGAAGAAGATGGCGGCGTCGACGCCGTAGCGCCGGACCGGCTGGAGGGTGATCTCGGTGATCATCTCCGCGTCCATGCAGGCGTCGAGCATCGCGACGCCCTCGCGCAGCTTGAGATACTCCGGCAGCGAACGACCAGCCTGGCGCATGAACCAGACCGGGGTGTGGGACACCTCCTCGCCACGCGCGGCACGGAGGAACGCGGAGTTCCGAAGCTCGGCAGCCTGGTCGGAGTCATTCACAGGACGAATCCTCGCAGGTCAGGCGGCGTGGCGGCACATCGGACCCGGCTCGACAGGCCTACTGTGAAGTCATGGTGGTCCGACAAGAGACCCGTCCGGGATCGGGTGCGGGCACTCAGCCCGAGGAATTCCGGCTGGCAGTGGCAAGCATGGGCGCAGCGCATCTGCGCCCCGAGATCTTCTGCGAGGCGATGCCCGCTCCGCAACGCATCGCCCCGCACGCCAGTGCGCTCTCCGCCGACGTCACCGTCGACGAGGAGGACATCGGCACCGGCCGAATCATCCTGCTCCACGACCCGGCCGGCAACGACGCGTGGTCCGGTGAGTTCCGCCTGGTCGCCTACGCCCGCGCAGAGATCGATCCCGAACTCGCCGCCGACCCGCTGCTGGCTGGCGTCGGCTGGACCTGGCTGACCGAGGCGCTCGACGCCCACGGCGCCTCCTACCTCGTCCCCTCCGGCACCGTGACCACGGTGACCACGGAGAACTTCGGCGGCATGGCCGAGGAGGAGGGCACCGCACAGATCGAGATCCGTGCCTCCTGGACACCCGAGCTTCCCGAAGACTGCGACATCAGCGCCCACGTCGAGGCTTGGGGCGAGTTGCTGTGCACCGCCGTCGGCCTGGAGCCTGTGCCCGATGGGGTCACCGCGATCCCGAGTCGACGGGGACAGCGCGGCCAGGACCAGTGACGGACTCCGCCCCCCAGGGCCAACAGGGCCAAGGAGTCGACCCAGAAGTCGAGGTCGAAGCCGAGCCAGAACCCGCCCCGCTCCTGACCCTGCGCGACGGTTTGTCCGGCGTCGTCGAGACCGAAGACGCATTTGCCGAGGTGCTCGAGCGCTTTGCCACCGGGAGCGGGCCGGTCGCGATCGACGCGGAGCGCGCCTCCGGCTACCGATACTCCCAACGTGCCTACCTGATCCAGCTGCGCCGCACCGGCTCCGGCACCGCGTTGATCGACCCGATCGCGTTCGAGTCAATGGCTCCCCTGGCCGAAGCGCTGGAGGGCGTCGAGTGGATCCTGCACGCCGCCACCCAGGACCTCGCCTGCCTCGCCGAGGTCGGACTGCACCCCTCCACGCTCTTCGACACCGAGCTCGCCGGCCGCCTGCTCGGCTACCCCCGGGTCGGCCTGGCCACACTGGTCGAGACGACGCTCGGTCGCCACCTGCGCAAGGAACACTCGGCAGCGGACTGGTCCACGCGTCCGCTGCCCGAGGGCTGGCTGGAGTACGCCGCTCTCGACGTCGAGGCCCTCATCGAGCTGCGGGACCACCTCGCCGTCGAGCTCGAGGAGACCGGCAAGGCCGAGTGGGCTCGCCAGGAGTTCGAGCACCTGCTGGACTTCACGCCCCACGTGCGCTCCGACCCCTGGCGGCGTACCTCCCAGCTGCACAAGGTCAAGGGGCGCCGCTCGTTGGCTGCCGTACGCGAGCTGTGGCAGGCCCGGGACACACTGGCCGCCGAGCGCGACGTCACCCCGGGCCGGATCCTGCCGGACTCTGCGATCGTCGTCGCCGCCCAGGAGATGCCTCCGGACCGAAGCGCACTCCTGCGGACCAAGGGATTCCACGGACGGGGAGCCGCGAGATACGCCGCTACTTGGGTCGCCGCGCTGCGCACCGCCGCCGAACTGCCCGACTCCGAGCTGCCCCCACGCACGATGCGCGGCGACGGTCCCCCGCCGCAGCGCTCCTGGGGGGACAAGGACCCCGCCGCCGCCCGCCGCCTGGCGATCGCCAAGGACGCCGCGGCCGCGCTGTCGGAGGAACACCACCTCCCGGTCGAGAACCTGCTCACCCCCGACACGTTGCGCCGGGTCCTGTGGACTCCGCCCGAGTCGCGTCAGCCGGACCAGCTCGCCGAGCAGGTCGCCGCATCACTGGCCGAGCACGGCGCACGTCCGTGGCAGGTCGAGCTCCTCGAGCCCGTGATCACCGCAGCGGTGATCGCCGGCGACGAGGAACCCGACCCAGACGAGCCTGCTGAGGACTGAGCCGTGGGCTCAGCCCTCCGGCTGAGCCGGGGCGGGCTCACTCCTCTGCGGTGGAGGGTGAATCGCTCTCGTCGCCCCCCGGACTCGCCGAGCCGCTCGGCTGGCCGGACTGCTGGTCCTCGGGGCTGAGCACGGTCCGTGAGGCCTCGTCGATCGACTCGGTGACCGCGTCGATGTCAAGGATCCGGTCATAGAACAGGTGATAGATCGGGTCGTGGACCGCGTCCTCGAGTGCCTTCCAGGACGGCAGCAGCGGCGGCATCACGATGTCGCGGACCGACCGGTTGAAGACCTCGGGGTGGGCCGGCAGCTTGTCGGGCTGGAGGAACGCGTCGCTCTCGGCGACCTCGTTGTGGGAGGGAACCAGGTAGCCGGCCTCGGCCACCTTGGCGACGGACTTCGCGGAGATCGCGTTGACGATGAAGTCGGCGGCGTCGGAGTAGCTCGCCGGGTTGGCCGACATGCAGATCCCGGACACGTCTCCCACGGTCGTCTCATCGTCAAGGATCGGCATCGGCATCACGTCGAAGTCCAGACTGGGCGTCATGCGCAGCTCGGGGACCAGGTTGCGGTAGCCGGCGATCATGCCCAGCTTCCCGGTCTTGAACCGCTCCAACGCTGACTTCTTGCGAAGCTGGCGCGGCGTGAGCTTGACCTGATCGGAGTTGAGCACGTCCATGGAGCGGGTCAGCGCCTCCTTGGAGGAGTCCTCGGACAGCGTGGTGGTGGTCGGCTCGCGCATGTCGTCGAAGACCTGGCCGCCGCCGGAGAGCACGAACGGCATCAGCCCCTCGAGTGACGGGTCGATGTAGACGCCCTTGACGCCCTTGCGGTTGGAGGCGAACTTCGCGGCCTCAGCGAACTGGTTGAAGCTCCAGCGGGAGTGGGAGGACGCGGCGTCGAGCCCGCGGTCCTTCATCGTCGTCCAGTCGATGAGGTTGGTGTTGTAGTACATCACCATCGGCGAGACGCCGTACGGCATGCACTGCAGGTGGTTGTCGACCGAGAACGCCTGCACTGCGTCGCGCTTGTAGAAGTCGCCGAAAGGCACGCCGCGAGAGTCGAGCAGCTCGTCGATCGGCTGGTTGAGCTCCAGCTCGGAGACCTGCGCGAGGTCTCGCTGGGAGAGCATGAACACGTCCGGCGGGCTCTTCGACTCGAGACGGTCGATGACGTCGTCCTCGTCAGAGACCGCGTCGAGGGTGACCTCCACCGTCGGGTTGTCCCTGTTGTAGGCATCGATCGACGACTGCATGGCCTTGACCTCTTCGTCAGGTCCGTAGGCCATGAAGGTGAGCTCGACCGGCTTCTTCGCCGTCCCGACCGGGTCAGGCTTCGACGGGCCGTTGTCGGTCTCGCAGGCCCCGGCCAGGACGGCAATCATCGTCACGCCGCAGATCAATGCCAGTCGCGTCTTCACGCACGAGCCCTTCGTAGTCGATGCCATCTCGGACACGATATCGGGACACGCCCAGCGCTGGCCGGTCGCCATCGGCCAGCGGCCTACAGTGTGCGCCATGGCTCACCTTCCCCGCCGCCTGTCCGCATTCGCCACCGCAGCCACGCTGATGGTCACGCTCGGCGCCTGCAGCTCCGACGACACGGATGATTCGAGCGACCCGGGCGAGGAAAGCTCCGTTGCCGAGTCGAGCGAGACACCCACTGCCTCTGCCTCGGTCTCCGAGTCGCCCTCAGCCTCCGCCTCGGAGTCACCCTCGGCCACGAAGCCCGCAACGCCAACCGCGCCGAAGTCCTCCGCGACGCCGTCCCGGACCCCCTCGAACGACAAGGAGCCGAACCCGACCGGGCTGCCCACCCCAGGCACCGGGAAGCCGAACCCGACGCTGGTCGCAAAGCTGCTCTCCCCCGGGGAGCTGCCCGGTCTGAACGACGCCACCGCCTGGTCACAGAAGCAGACCGGCAGCGAGGGATCCAAGCTGTTCGGCTACTGCCAGAAGAGCGCGATCACCGACATCGGCGCCACCGACGTCGTGGTGCGCACCTACGACGCCCACGGCAGCCAGGCCGGCGCCCAGCTGGTCGCGACGTTCGCCGACGCCAAGTCCGCCCGCCGGGCCAACGACGTGTTGAAGTCCTGGCAGGCCTCCTGCAAGAAGCGCCTGGACGCCCAGGTGAAGCGGGTCAACCCGATCGTCGACGTCCCCTCCTCGAAGGGCGCTGCACAGAGCTACCTGGTCCAGTTCGGCAAGCGCAACGCCGAGTTCCACACATTCCACGGCGTCGGGATCACCCGCGTGGGGTCGGTGATCTCGATCGTGACCGTTGACGTGATGAGCCAGGACTACAACTACGAAGTGGGCCAGGAGCCCGCTTCGCGCGCGGCGGCTGCCGCCGCCGGCAAGCTCTGATCAGTCCTCGACCATGGCCTCGGCGACCTCTGCAGCGTCGAGCCGGGCCAGTTCCTGAGCGCTCAGCGCAAGCCCGGTGGCCTGCGCACTGTCGCGGATCGACTCCGGTCGGCTCGCACCCGGGATCGGGATCACGTGCTCACCCTTGGCGAGATGCCAGGCCACGCACAACTGCTGCGGGCTGACGCCGTGGTCCCGAGCCACGTCGGCGAACGGCACGAACGACTCCGCGAGCTCACGGGCATGGCGCATCCCCCCGAGCGGGCTCCACGGCAGGAACGCGAGACCGAGCTCCGCGCACAGATCCAGCTCCGGTCCGCTGGAGCGGAAGATGGGGCTGTAGCGGTTCTGCACACTGACCAGAGCATCGCCGAGGATCCCGTGGGCCTCCCGGATCTGTGCCGGATTGGCATTGCTGAGCCCGACTGCGGCGACCAGCCCCTCGTCGTACAAAGCCCTGAAGGCGCCGATGGTCTCGGCGTAGGGCACGTCCGGGTCGGGGCGGTGATGCTGGTAGAGGTCGATGACGTCGACGCCGAGGCGGTCCAGCGAGCCCCGGACCGCCTCGCGGATCCAGTCGGGTCGCCCACAGACCGGCCACGAGCCGTCGTCGGCGCGCTGGATGCCGCCCTTGGTCGCGACGAACACGTCGGGGTTGCCCGCGGCGCGAAGGGCCTCGGCGACGAGCTCCTCGTTGTGTCCCAGCCCGATGTGATCAGGGGCGTAACAGTCGGCGCTGTCGATGAAGGTCACGCCGGCGTCGAGGGCTGCGTGAACGGTGGCGATGGCGTCTGCGCGCGATGGCAGCTCACCGGTGGCGGCGCGCGGTCGGGAGAGCGGCATCCCGCCCAGCCCGATCGCGCTGACGGTGCGGGTTCCGAGCTGGCGAGTCAACATGGGTAGGACGCTACGCCTCAACCCGGAATGCGGCTCAGAGTGGCAGGTACTCCTTCGCCGCCTCGACGACCCTGTCGAAGACCTGCTGGTCGAGGGCCGCACCTTCCCGGCGGATCCCGCCGGTGGGCAGGCGCAACAACCGGTTGAGCCGGACCTCACTGGGACGGCCCTGACGATCCCAGGCGCCGGACCCCACGTCCATCCAGAACCGTCCGGCGCGTGCCTCCTGCTCGGCGTCCGTGTCATGGTCGAACGAGGTCAGCTGGAGCGCCAGCCATGCGTCGTCGTCCCGGGCGAGCAGGAGGACGGGTCGGTCCTTGCCCCGGGAGGCGTCCTCCTCGTAAGGGACCCAGGACCACACCACCTCACCGGGGTCGGGATGGCCGTCCTCTTCCGGGGCGTAGGTCGATTCCATGGATCCAGCCTAGGTGCCGTGATTAGACTGTGGGAGTACGCCGGACCGCGGTAGCCCCGGGTCCCAAAATAAGCCGCTACGAGCGGCCACGCGCCGAGAGGTGCTCCCGGTCCGGCGTACCTGTCTTCAGGCCAACTCGTGGGCCAGCTCCAGGTGCGCGGCCGACTCCAGTTGCTCGGAGAGTTGCAGCACCTGTCGGGCGTCGGCGGCGCC
>JAKDNC010000105.1 GCA_030452025.1 Nocardioides sp.
TAGAAGAGCCGCCCACCGGCCGCGTGGAAGCGGGCGGCGTTCTCGACCGCGACCTTCTGAGCCAGCGTGGGCGTGCCGTATCCGTGGATGTCGAGCGTGCTGATCCAGCTCTGTCGTTGTGCCGAGTCCCGAATTTGGCGTTCGGAGAGTCGGGCCGTCCACGGCGTGTGCGCGAGTATGTCGACCCCTGCCGCGAGCGCGGTCTCGAAGGCCCCTTCCCCCTCGACGTGGGAGACGACGGCGACACCGGCGTCGGCTGCGGCGGCCGTGATGGCCAGGACGGTGTCGAGGTCGAGGAGCGGCCCGGCTGCGCTGTTCAGCGACACTTTGATCACGACGGCGCCCATGGCGACCTGGGCAGCCACCGCATCGGCCGCGGATCCCCGGTCCACCTCGATGACGCTTCCCTCGGGTGCCCACCCCCGGTCGCCTGGATAGCCGCCGCGGGCGGTGAGGAAGGCCCCAGCGAAGGCGACGTCGACCGGCGCCTGACGTGCGAGGTCGACGATCGACGGAGCCCAGCCCAGGTCGACGACGGCGCCGATCCCGTGGGCGCGGAGGTTCGTGGGGTCGATCAGCCCCAGATGGACATGAGCGTCCCGGAAGACTGGCAGCCGGGTGCCATGCTCCATCACCCGGTCAGGAGGTGATGGCGCCGTGGGCCGCCGACTGGACCGTCTTGACGTACTTGCCCAGCACCCCACGGTTGAACTTCGACGGCTTCGGCTCCCATCCGTCCTTGCGCGACTCGAGCTCGTCGGCCTCGACTTCGACCTCCAGGGTGCGGTTGGCGACATCGAGGGTGATCCGATCACCGTCACGGACGAACGCGATTGGGCCGGCGTCCACCGCCTCGGGGGCGATGTGACCGACACACAAGCCGGTGGTTCCGCCGGAGAACCGTCCGTCGGTGATCAGCAGGACCTCCTTGCCGAGACCCGCGCCCTTGATTGCCCCGGTGATGGCGAGCATCTCGCGCATCCCGGGTCCGCCCTTCGGCCCTTCGTATCGGATCACGACGACGTCGATGGCCAAGAACTTTACCTCGGTCAGCGCGTCGAGGGCGGCACGCTCACCGTCGAAGACACGAGCGGTGCCGGTGAACACGTCGTTGTCGAAGCCGGCGCTCTTCACCACGGCGCCCTCGGGGGCCAATGACCCCTTGAGGATCGTGAGTCCACCGGACTTGTGGATCGCGTTGTCCATTTGGTGGATGACGTCTCCGTCGATGGCCGGCGGGACGATCTCTTCGAGGTTCTCGGCCAGGGTCTTGCCGGTCACGGTCATGCAGTCGCCGTGCATGAGTCCGGCGTCGAGCAGTGCCTTCATCACCATCGGGATGCCACCGACGCGGTCGACGTCGGTCATGACGTACTTCCCGAACGGCTTCAGGTCGGCCAGGTGCGGGACCTTGTCGCCGATCCGGTTGAAGTCATCGATGCTCAGTTCCACGTCGGCCTCACGGGCGATGGCTAGGAGGTGCAGCACCGCGTTGGTGGAGCCACCGAGGGCCATCACGACGGCGATGGCGTTCTCGAACGCCTCCATGGTCATGATGTCGCGAGCAGTGAGGCCCAGACGGAGCATCTCGACGACGGCCTCACCGGACTGCACGGCGAACTTGTCGCGGCGGCGGTCAGGGGCCGGCGGAGCGGCTGAGCCGGGCAGCGACATGCCGAGCGCCTCACCGACGGAGGCCATGGTGTTCGCGGTGTACATCCCGCCACAGGCGCCCTCACCGGGGCAGATGGCCTTCTCGACCCGCGTCACTTCGTCGCGGGTGATCCGCCCCGCCAGGCAGGCGCCAACGGCCTCGAACGCGTCGATGATCGTGACGTCGTTGCCGTCGACCTTGCCGGGCAGCGTGGAACCCGCATAGAGGAAGACCGAGGCCAGGTCGAGCCGGGCCGCGGCCATCAGCATCCCGGGCAGCGACTTGTCGCATCCTGCCAGCAGGACCGATCCGTCCAGTCGCTCGGCCATCATCACGGTCTCGACGGAGTCTGCGATGACCTCACGGGAGACGAGGGAGAAGTGCATGCCCTCGTGGCCCATGGAGATGCCGTCGGAGACCGAGATGGTGCCGAACTCGAGCGGGAATCCCCCGCCGGCGTGGACGCCTTCCTTGACGGCCTTGGCCAGGCGGTCCAGCGACAGGTTGCAGGGAGTGATCTCGTTCCACGACGACGCCACGCCGATCTGAGGCTTGACCCAGTCGTCGTCACCCATGCCCACGGCACGGAGCATGCCGCGAGCTGCGGCCTTCTCCAGTCCGTCGGTGACGTCGCGGCTGCGGGGCTTCAGATCAGGGGAGTCGTTCATGCCCCGAGCCTAATCCTGCGGGGTACGACGTCGGGCAGGTGTCCACAAGGTGTCCAGGCGCCGACCCTCCAGCCGAGCGCTCCCTCCACGCCGTGAGACGACGCTACCGAACCGCAAGCAGTTCTCGTCTCGAGAATCTGCCCACGGTTCGGTAGCGGACGGTCTCACCACTGGCTCAGCGGTGGGCACCACCATCGGTGCTCTCACCAGCGCGCCCGGTCGTGGCCTGGCGGGCCTGGAGCTGCTCGAGCTGACGGGCAGCTGCATCACGACCACCGAGGCCGAAGGCCAACGCAGCGGCCAGAGCGCCACCGACCACGACGGAGCCGAAGGCCAGTGTGATGATCGAGTCGGCCAGTCCCATGAACTGCAGCCCGATGGCCACGAACAGGGCCATCGTGGCGTACTTGAGGATCTGGCTCGCCTGACCCGACACCATCCGGGACAGGATGTTGGCGATCAGGACACCGGCAGCGATGATCGCCGCCCCGAAGAGCACCCGACCCCCGATTGCCAGCACCGTGTCGAGGATGTTGGTGATCTCGGGGAATCCGAGCGCCCGGGTCGCGGCCACGGCGAAGAAGAGCATGATCGCAATCTGGACCACTCGGGCGGCAATGCCCGATGCGCTGGTCCCCTCGCGGGCCACGCCGATCTCGGCAAGCACACGATCCGTGCCGAGACCACGCAGCGTGCTCTCCAGGATCGGGGCCACGACTCGCGCGATCAGGTAGCCGATCCCGAGCAGGATGGCCGCGGCGAGGATCGACGGGATCGTGTTCAGGATCAACTCGAGCATTGCGGTCGCGGGCTCGGAGATGGCCCGGATCCCCAGCACCTGCAGCGCCGAGATCGACACACCGACCAACACCACGACGAACACCAGCTGGCCAGCCAGCTGGGAGATCTTCACGTCGCTGCCCGCGGAGGCTTCAGACGAGGAGTCAGTCGACACCCGGTCGCCGGAGCCAGACAACCATGAGTCGGCGCCTGCGGTCTGCAGAGCCACCTCGACCAGTTCACGGACAATGCGCGCCAGCACCAGGCCGACGAAGAAGATCAGCCCCGCGCCGATGACACCGGGCAGCGCCGCCAGCACACTGCTGAGCAGGTCCTGGATGGGAGCAACCGCGGCAGTCAGCTTGAAGAGGTTCAGGACTGCGATCAGGCCGAAGAGCCAGACCACCAGTGACCCGATCGTCCCCAGCGAGGCCGCCAGGCCCTCGCCACTGCCCGCCTGACGCTCGAAGAATTTCACCTTCCCCAAGCCGACGGTGATCACGCGCTTAACAACCTTTGCCAGGATCCAGGTGACGAGCAGGATCACGGCGGCACCCACCACCTGGGTGATGATGCCTGGCCAGTCGAAATCGTCGAGCTTCATTGAGTTCCTCTCGTGAAGTGGAATTCTTTTCGGCGCATCACCGTAACCGCATATCGCCATCTTCGCGACGTACGACCGCAAACGGAGCAGGGCGAGCGACTGTCGAGACGCAGGAAAGACTGCCGACGCGCCCGTAGCGCAGTTGAGCGATGTTGCTCGATCAATGCCTCGTCGTCAAGGTAGGCGAAGGGCCCGGCCTCGTGGCCACGGCGGCCAGTCCGCGCAAGGCCCCATGACCGGAGAACATCACCGGACGGGCCAAACGGACACCGACCGGAACCGCAGACGGACTGACCTGCGTCGTTCCCGTGCGAGGTTCGGCTACTGGGATGCTGGTCGTCGAGCTCCGATCAAGTGTCGGGTCGAGTGCGCGACGACGGACTCGCCGCCACGCATCCCCTCGTCAAGCTTGCTGAGCTCGACGAGATACTTCTCGACAGAGAAGTCCGGGACCCACCAGACACACTTGCGCAGGATCCACACCACGGCACCCACGTCATAGAACTCCATGCGGCACCGAGCCGTGCGCAACTGGGTGACGATCAGACCGGCCTCCTGCGCCGCGGCGGATTCGCGCTGCGGATCACGCCCCTTCCGCTCCTCAGGGAGCGGCCCGAGGAAGTGCTCGATCAGCTCGAACGCCGACGCCGGTCCGACGTGCTGCGCGAAGTAGACGCCATCCGGCACGAGTACGCGATGTATCTCCGCCCAATCGGACGAGACCGGGTGTCGAGCGGTCACGAGCTCGAACGACTCGTCGGCGAAGGGAAGGGGTGAACCCTCAACAGTCTCGATAATCTGAACACCACGTGGACCCAGCAGCTCCCGGGCGCGCCGAGCGTTGGGGGGCCATGCTTCGGTGGCGACCATCTTCTGCGGAAACGTCGAGACCTCCGCGAGTACCTCGCCGCCTCCCGTATCGAGGTCCATGGCGGACTCGACCTGGCGGAGTTGATCATCGACGAGCTTGGCATATCCCCAAGGCGGCCGCTGTTCGGTTGCTCGGCCGTTCAGCCACTCGAACCCCCACCCCGTCACGTCTGCCGCAGCCGCCTCAGTCACCAATTCATCGAAGGGGCGCATGCAACAAACGTCTCACGCCATCAACATCCTCATGGGATCAATCAGGTGTTGCGACCACCACGTGAACCCGGGATCGTCACGCGGAGCGTGACGAGTGCGGATCCCGCTACGGCGATGGCTGGACAGGCGCGCTGTCCGACCACGAGTGCGCAATCTGTCGTCGATTGCGGTTCGTCGTGCGGGGCCGTGCCTATGGGTGCGTGCTAGACGCCCTCACAGGTGCGGGCTCAGCCTTGGGCGGCGGCCCACTCAGCGACGCGGCGGGCGGACTCCTCCTCGGAGAGGTCCTCGACCCGGCTCATCACCGACCAGCGGACGCCGAACGGATCCCGGATACTGGCGAACCGGTCACCGGAGACGAAGGTCATCAACGGTTCGCGCACCACTGCCCCGGCCGTCTCGGCCCGGGCGACCACGGCGTCTGAGTCTTCGACGTAGAGGCCGAGGGAGTAGCAGGCGCCGTCTCCGCTCGCGCCGTGTGGTGCCGACAGCAGGCCGTAGTCCGGGTTGGGCTCACCAAGCTGAAGCTGCCCATCGCCGAAATCGAGCACTGCGTGCACGACCACACCGCCCATCTCGGTGACGTCGATGACGCGCGCCTCGAAGACGTCGCGGTAGAAGGCGATGGCCTCCTTGGCGCCCTCGACCGCCAGGAACGGAGTCAGCGCGGTCGAGCCGTGCGGCTTACCGCCGGTGGTGTGCTCGCCTGTGATGCCGCGGATGTTGTCTCTTTGCTCGTTCGTCATGGCCTCGACGCTACGGAGGCGCAGCCCGCCTGGCTTGAAGATTCGTGCCACCTTCTCGGCGGTGGGCGTTCACGCCGTACGCTCCCACACGTGGAACAGGCTTCCGCGGCCGCCGACGACGAGCGCACACAACGACGGCGTGGTGTGCTTTATCCCGCGCGCTTGCCCACCTTCCGCCGGGTCGATCCACCGCTGCCGGTCCTCAACCTGGTGCGGTGGTTCTGGATTCCCGAGTGGGACCTCGCCGAGGGACGCGCGTCCCGCCAACACCTGATCGCCTTCCCGGCGCTCAACCTGGTCATCGAACACGGAAGCCGCATCCCGCCCGGCATGGTCGGTCTGTCCGGTCCGACGACACAAGCCTCTTCTCGCGACCTCTACGGCCGCGGCTGGGCCGTCGGCGCCCTACTGCGCCCCGCCGCCATCCGCGCCTTCACCCAGGACCCTCGGTCCCTAGCCGACGACTACGTCACCCTTGAACTTCCTGACCTCCACGCCCGCGTGTCCGAGGCGATGCGATCCTCGGAGCCTGATGAGCTCCGTCACGCTGCTGCGGTCGCCACCTTCACAACCTGGCTCGTTGGCCAGGTGCCCGAACCAACCGAGGAGGCCTTGCTGGCCAACCGCCTCGCCGAGATCATCGACCTCGACCGCGAGGTGCTGCGCGTGGAGGACGCCGCTGAACGGATCGGCGTCTCGGTGCGGACCGTCCAGCGGCTCGCGCGGCGCTACGTCGGCCTCACACCAGCCGCGATGATCCGCCGTCGCCGACTGCAGGAGTCGGCCGAGCGGCTCCGTCTCGACCCGACGCTCGACCTGGCAACCCTCGCGGTCGAACTCGGATACAGCGACCAGGCCCACCTCGCCCGCGATTTCCGCAGCACCCTCAGCGCGAGCCCCAGCCGCTACCGCAGCGACGCCTCGGAATGAACCCGACGCACGGGGTTTCGCCATCAGCCGCGCACTCACCAGGCTTCGCATGGCGATCGCCTTCCGGCGATCAACTCGGCACCCGACTGCGAGGTTCTCCGGTCGCCGTACGTCGTTCCACTTGCGGAACGCCCGTATCTGCTTGGGCAGGGCGTTGCTGACGGCATGGAACCAACGGCAGTCATAGTGCGTCACATGGGTATGCCGAATCATCGACTGCGGGACCTCTTGGTCTTAGCGGCAGCGTGCTCGGCGCTGCTCACCGCATCGGGGTGCTCCGCTGACGAGTCGGAGCCATCGAGCAAGACGACCACAACTCACTCGACCGCACGACCGTCCGTCGCCTCCCAAGCCGAATCATCAGCCACTCCTGCAACCGGGCGGTTCGACTCACTGTCGATTTCTCTGCGGCTGCGCTCGACGACGGTGCAACAAGGCAAGACTCTGCGAAGCCGCGCCATCATTGCGAACAACTCCCCGGACCCGGTCGTTGATCCGGCCTGCGTCATCGCGGAGGGGCGGTATGCATTGGTGCCAGTCGACCAACCGGACGCCGAACTTTGGGTTCGGCCAATGACTGACTGTGTCGGGCCGTTCCGCATGCCCCCCGGATATCGCGATGAATACGACGGTCCGGACTTCTTCGCTCGGACCAAGTATGGGGAACCGTTGCCCCCCGGTGAGTACCTCGCCGTGCTTGACATCAGGGGCCTCTCGCAGCGCTTGGAGTACCCGGTCACTATCACCCACTGAACGTCCGAATCTGACGCGATCCGCTTCCCGCGATCGGTCCGGCCGTCCCGGCTGTCCCTGCTGTCGCCATCTATCGTGGAGTCGGCGCCGCAGGGCGCGTTCGGCTTACGGCATCGTTGGGTCACAATCAGGGTCATGGTTGCTGAAGTCTGGCTCGTCACCGGCGCACAAGCGTCGGGGAAGTCGACGGTGGCCGACCTACTAGCGAGACAGTTCGAGCGCGGAGTCCACGTGCGCGGCGGTCAGTTCTATCTGTGGGTGGTCAAGGGTTGGGTCGCGTTCGATAATCGTCAACAGCCACACGAGGCACGTCGTCTCCTCGAATTGCGGTACCGACTGTCAGCGCTGACCGCGGTGGAGTACGCCTCGGCCGGCTTCACCTGTGTAGTGCAGGACAACATCTACGGCGATGACATCGTGAGGTGGGTAGAGGCAGTACGCCCGCTGCCCACGCACCTGGTCGTACTGCGACCGAGAGTCGCTGTGGTGGCCGCCAGAGACGAGGCCCGTCGTCTCGGGACCGGTAAGGTCGCCTATCGGGACGGTTTCACCCCAGAACTCAACGACGCCCAGGTGGCAACTACGCCTGGCCACCTCGGGTTGTGGTTGGACAATTCTGACCAAGAACCCGACGAGACGACGGCGGAGATCCTCGCACGGTCCACTGAATCGCTGCTTGTGTGAGGCTTCGATCTCATCCCCAGTCTTCTGGCTAGCGACCGGCTCACCTGTCCCAGTCGTCCCTTCGGCTTGCGGGGCGAGCCGGCGGGGAGCTAGACGAACCCAGACGTCTGGACAGGGTTGAGATGGTGCGACATGTTGACTTCATGAGTGAGCTCAGACGGTCGCAGCAACCAGAGGACGGCGACGAACGTGGGATCACACTGGGTTGGCTGGCATTTCATCGCGACGCGCTCCAGGCCAAGTGCGAGGGTCTTTCCGCCGAGCAGCTCGCCTATCGCTCCGCAGAACCGTCGCACTTGTCCCTGCTGGGGTTGGTGCGACACATGACGGAGATGGAGCGCGCCTACGGGTCGTGGCCCCTGGGGGATGCGCCTGACTTCCACTGGGTTTGGGGTGCGTACGAGGACGCCGCGGAGGACGACATCGACTGCACAGCAGGCGACGCAGGAGTCTCCTTCGAAACTTGGGCCGACGAGCGAACCAAGACCGACGTCGCCCTGACGCGATGCTCCGATCTAGACACGTTGAGCAAGGTGAACCACCGCAGCGCTCGCTGGAACCTGGCCAAGCTCGTCGGTGAGTATGCGCGTCACAACGGGCACGCTGACATCGTCAGAGAGAGGATCGACGGAAAGACCGGGGAGTGAGCCATGCAATTGGCGGACTGCGTCGCTGCTTCCCGCCGAACGATCCTCAGCCGGACAGTTCCAAGGCGGGGCGGTGGAGGATCGGGATGGATGTAATGCTTGGCGGCGTGGCTGATCCTGTCTATGACGTCATCGGCGTTGACTACGCGCGCCAACGTCGACCTGATCCTCGCTGGCAAGCCGAGATCGACGCTGTCTTGGGGAGATCGAAGACCATCGTTAACGTCGGGGCCGGCACAGGTTCCTATGAGCCCGATGATCGGTACGTATTGGCCGTCGAGCCATCGACCGCGATGATCCGGCAGCGTCGAGCAGGCGCGCCTCCCGCGCTGCAGGCATCCGCCGAGGACCTGCCGATTGCCGATGCCCAGTTCGACGTCGCCCTTGCGTTAGTGACCATTCATCACTGGCTGGATTGGGAGGCTGGACTTCGCGAGATGCGACGAGTGGCGAATCGGTTGGTGGTTCTGCACTTCGACCCAGCCCTCCACTGCGACTTCTGGCTCGTTCGGGACTACCTTCCCGAACTGAATGAGATCTGGTCCGCAGTCCCAACGGTTGAGGAGGGCGCCCCG
>JAKDNC010000106.1 GCA_030452025.1 Nocardioides sp.
CCGTCATCGCGCTGACGGGGACCAACGGCAAGACCTCCACCTCTCGGATGATCGACGCGCTGCTGCGCGCCCTCGAGCTCCGGACCGGCCGGTTCACCAGCCCGCACGTGGAGAAGATGACCGAGCGGATCTCGGTCGACGGCGAGCCGCTCTCCGACGAGGAGTTCGTGCGCGCTTTCAACGATGTCGCGCCCTACACCCACCTCGTCGACGCCGACCAGCCCTTTCCGCTCTCCTTCTTCGAGGCCGTGGTCGGGATGGGATATGCCGCTTTCGCGGAGGCCCCGGTCGACGTGGCCATCGTCGAGGTGGGGATGGGCGGCAGCTGGGACGCCACGAACATCGTGGAAAACAAGGTGTCGGTGTTCCTGCCGATCGCCGTCGACCACGCGCAGTACCTCGGCGAGTCCGCGGCGGCCATCGCGGAGGAGAAGGCCGGGATCATGAACGACTCGACCACCGCGATCATCGCCCAGCAGGAGACCGACGTGGCCGCCGTACTCCTCCAGCGGGCGGCCGAGCTCGACGGAGTGACCCTCGCCCGGGAGGGGATGGAATTCGGGGTGATCCACCGGACGGCGGCTGTCGGTGGACAGGTGATGGCCCTCCAGGGGCTGCGGGCGCGCTACGACGACGTCTTCCTCCCGATGTACGGCGCCCACCAGGCGCAGAACGCCGCCGTCGCGCTCGCGGCGGTCGAGGCACTGCTCGGTGAGGATCCGCTCGACGCCGAGATCGTGAAGGCCGCGTTTGCGGAGGTGAGCTCGCCCGGGCGGCTCGAGATCATCCGCCGTAGCCCCACGATCGTGCTCGACGCTGCGCACAACCCGCACGGCGCGGAGGCCCTCGGAGCCGCGCTCGAGGACTCCTTCACGTTCTCGCCGCTGGTCGCCGTGCTGGGCGTGATGAACGACAAGGACTACGAATCGTTCCTGCTTGCCCTCGAGCCGCACGTGACCCACGTGGTCTGCAGTCAGAACTCCACGCCCCGGTCGCTGCCCGCGCATGAGCTTGCCGAGACGGCGATCGGGATCTTCGGGGAGGATCGGGTGACCACGGTGCCGAACTTGGCCGACGCTCTCGACCGTGCGGCCACCCTGGCCGAGGCCGGGTCAGCGATCAGTGACTCCATCGGGTCCGGCGGCGTCCTGGTCACCGGCTCCGTGGTGACCGTGGGTGAGGCTCGCGCGATGTTGAAGGGGCGCGGTCAGTGAGCAGCAGGGCCAGTTCACCCAGGCGCGGCATGTGCGCAGGCATCCTCGTCCTCGAGGCGATCACGCTCGGGCTGAGCACCCCGGTGCTGCTCACCCTCACCGACGTTGGCACCGCGCCGGCACTGACCATGGGCCTCGGACTGACCATCGCCTGCATCGTGGTGACCGGAATGCTGCGGGCCGAGTGGGCCTACGGCGCCGGCTGGGTGATCCAGGTCTTGGCGATCGCCATGGGCCTCCTGGTCCCGACGATGTTCTTCATCGGGGGCCTCTTCGCCCTGCTGTGGGGTACGGCGTACTTCCTCGGCAAGAAGATCGAGCGGGAGAAGGCAGCCGCGTGGGCCGCCTACGACGCCGAGCAGAGTGCCTGACTCGATCCACGGGGCCGAGGTCGAGGTCTGGACGCGGCGGTGGGGCCTGTCACGCTGCCGGAGGCGTTCGGCGTTAGGGTGGTCGCCGTGAGCGAGCAGATCGAACGATCCCTTGTCCTGGTCAAGCCCGATGGCTACCGCCGCGGCCTCAGCGGCGAGGTCCTCCGCAGGATCGAGGCCAAGGGCTACACACTGGCCGCGCTCGCGGTCGTGACCCCCACCGCCGAGCAGCTCTCGACGCACTACGCCGAGCACGAGGGCAAGCCCTTCTACGAGCCGCTGGTGGAATTCATGTCCTCGGGCCCGGTCACCGCCGTCGTGGTCGAGGGGCACCGCTGCATTGAGGGTTTCCGTGCTCTGGCCGGAGCGACCGACCCCTCTGCCGCACTGCCCGGCACCATCCGTGGTGACCTCGGCCGGGACTGGGGCCTGAAGGTCCAGCAGAACATCGTGCACGGTTCCGACTCGCCGGAGTCGGCCGCCCGTGAGATCGGCATCTGGTTCCCCGGTCTCCAGGGCTGATCGACCCGGCCGCGCGGGCGCCTCGGCTTCGCCTGACCGCGTTTCCTGCAGCTCGGGAACCGCCGCGCACGAGCCGGCGCTCATGGGAGACCCGAGCGGAGCTGCCGCGGAGCCGCGCTCCTCGTGCCCGATGACTTCAGCAGAGGAGTCGGAGACGACTGGGAGCGGGTCAACGACAACCTCGCAGTGCGGCCATGGACGGCACCCTTGGCCGCAGAACACACGCTCTGCGGGGTGAAGCCTTCCGCGTGTCCTCCCCGGGATGACCTGCACAAACTCTTACGCTCGATGCGGACACGCCACTGACGTGTCCGACTTCCCCGTCAACACGTTCGAGCAAGGGTTCCTGCGATGGCGAACAGCTTCATCGGCCGCGACATGGCCGTGGATCTCGGCACCGCCAACACGCTGGTCTATGTCCGCGGCAAGGGTGTGCTGCTCGACGAGCCGTCGGTGGTGGCGCTCAACTCCACCACCAACGAGATCCTCGCCGTGGGCCATGAAGCCAAGCGGATGATCGGGCGCACGCCCGACAACATCACCCCCATCCGCCCGCTCAAGGACGGTGTGATCGCCGACTTCGACGCGACCGAGCAGATGCTGCGGTTCTTCATCCAGCAGGTTCACCGCCGGCGCTACTTCGCCAAGCCCCGCCTGGTGATCTGCGTGCCCAGCGGTATCACTGCCGTGGAGCAGCGCGCTGTGAAAGAAGCTGGCTACCAGGCCGGCGCCCGACGGGTCTACATCGTCGAGGAGCCGATGGCTGCCGCGATCGGCGCCGGGCTGCCGGTCCATGAGGCCACCGGAAACATGGTCGTCGACATCGGCGGTGGGACCACCGAGGTCGCGGTCATCTCGCTCGGAGGCATCGTCACCTCGCTCTCGGTCCGCACCGCTGGCGACGACCTCGACCAGGCGATCATCGCGTGGATGAAGAAGGAGTACTCCCTGATGCTGGGGGAGCGCACCGCCGAGGAGATCAAGATGACCCTCGGCTCCGCCTTCCCGTTGCCCAAGGAACCCGAAGCCGAGATCCGCGGACGCGACATGATCTCCGGGCTGCCCCGCACCGTCGTCGTCTCCAGCGCAGAGGTCCGCCAGGCACTCGAGGAGCCGCTGCACAACATCGTCGATGCGGTTCGCAGCACCCTCGACCAGACCCCTCCCGAGCTTGCCGGCGACATCATGGACCGGGGGATCGTCCTCACCGGCGGAGGCGCCCTGCTCCGTGGTCTCGACGAGCGGATCCGTCACGAGACCAGCATGCCGGTCCATGTCGCCGAGGAGCCGCTCAGCTCGGTGGCCCTGGGGGCTGGCAAGTGTGTCGAGGAGTTCGAGGCTCTCCAGCAGGTCCTGGTCTCTGACCCCCGGCGGTTCTGATGGAGAAGCGCTGGAAGTCTTCGGAGCGACTCGAGAAGCGCGACCGGTCCAGCCGGTCAGTGCTGATCGCGCTGCTGCTCGCTTCGGCGACCCTGATCGCGCTCGACCACCAGGGCGGCTCGGACTCCCCGGTCGAGCCCGTGCGTCGTGCGACCGGCGAGGCGTTCGGCCCCGTCGAGTCGGTGACGGCCGACGTCGTACGCCCGTTCACCGCCATCCCCGACTACTTCCACTCCCGGCAGTCCCTGCGCGATGACGTGACCCAGCTTGAGGCGGAGAACGCCCAGCTGCGACGCACCGTGGAGACCTCCGACCTCGACCGCAACCGGCTTGCGGAGTACGACGGCCTCACCACGGCCGCCTCCGACGTCGGTCACGACCTGATCCCGGCGCACGTCATCGCAACTGGGGCCGCCCAGTCCTTCTCCCAGACCGTCACCATCGACGCGGGCTCCCGAGCCGGCGTGCACGCCGACAGGGGGGTGTAAAACACCCCGGGTGTGGGGGCCCGGGGGGGGGGGGCCCCCCCCCCCACCGCCACGATCCTCCTGGCCGTCGATCAGGAGTCGGTCGTCGGTGGCCGCTTGGGCGGGAGCATGGAGCTCGGCTTCCTGCGCGGTCGAGGAGACGCGGCGGACACCGGTCAGCTCGACCTCGACCTTCTCGACGAGTCCGTGATCGCCAACGTCGGCGACGTCGTCACCACGTGGGGCAGCGAGGGTGATGCGCCCTACGTCGCGGGCATCCCGATCGGACGCGTCGTCTCGGTCTACAACAGCCCGCGCGAGACATCTCGCAGCGCGGTGATCGACCCGTTCGTCGACTTCACCTCACTCGACCTGGTCGGCGTGGTGGCCCCGAAGGGCACCAAGTCCGATCGCCAGGTGATCGAGGCGGAAGGAGGGAAGCGATGACTCTCGTCCGTGGCTTGGTCGCCCTGTTGGTTCTCTTCCTGGCCGTCGTGCTCCAGGCCAGTCTCTTCCCGCACTTCGCCTGGGACGGTGTCGTGCCGAACCTCGCACTGCTGGTGGTGGGGGGGGCTGGGCTGGTGCGCGGACCTCAGTTCGCCTGCACGCTGGGATTTGTCGCCGGTGTCCTGATCGACCTGGCGCCGCCCGCCGACCATGTCGCGGGGCGATGGGCCCTGGCCCTGGTGGTCGTCGGCTACCTCGCTGGCCGGATACGGCACGATGCCAAACCCACCGCACTCGCTGTGGTGGCTGTCGTCGCCGCGTCCTCGTTCATCGGAACCTCGATCTTCGCGCTCTCCGGCCTGTTGCTGCGTGACCCGGTGGTGGGCGTCCCGGAGATGCTCGAGGTGATCCTCATCGCCGTCGTCTGGGACATCTTGCTCACCCCGTTCGTGCTGCCGGTCGTGATGACGCTTTTCCGTCGACTCGAGCCTCCGCGGGTCGCGTACTGATGTCCCAGGAACGGTCTCGGCTGCGCCTGATCGTGATCCAGGCGCTCGTCTTCAGTCTCTTCGTCACGCTCTTCGCCCGGCTCTGGTATCTCCAGGTCGCCGGTGGCGAGGCCTACCAGGCGCAGGCGGCCTCGCAGTCGGTGCGCGAGATCGTGATGCAGCCCGACCGGGGCCTGGTCGTCGACGCGCAGGGCCGACCGCTGGTCGCCAACCGCAGCTCCTGGGTGATCTCGATCGACCGCACGACCCTGGGCAAGCTCCCCGAGGCGGACCAGAACCGACTCGTCCGACGGGTTGCCCGTGCGATCGGGACGAAGCCGGCGAGCGTCCGGGTCCGCCTCAAGAACTGTGGCGACGAGGGGGCGATCGCGGGCAAGTGCTGGAACGGGTCGCCGTACCAGCCGGTGCCCGTGGCCAACGACGTCGACCCGAAGGTGGCGCAGCGGATCAGCGAGCAGCAGGAGGACTACCCGTCAGTCCTCGCCGACCGACAGTCGGTCCGTTCCTACCCCCAGCCGTACGGCGTCAACGCCGCACACATCCTCGGCTATCTCAGCCCGATCACCGAGGACGAGCTCGGCCTCGCCAGATCGACCTTCGACCCGTCTGTCAACGGCGCCTCGCAGGTCGGCCGCGCAGGGATCGAGAAGCAGTACGACCAGTGGCTGCGGGGGATGCCCGGCTATCAGCGCGTCGAGGTCGACTCGATGGGCCGCACCATCGGCGACCACAGCACCGAGGAGGCCAGCCCGGGGGACACTCTGGTCACCTCGATCGACGCCAAGGTGCAGGCCATGGTGGAGAAGCAGTTGGCCCAGACCATCTCCACGGCCCGCAACACCTTCGACGAGGTCACCGGCAAGAACTACGTCGCCGACTCCGGTGCCGCGGTGGTGATGGAGGCGGACACCGGCCGGGTCGTTGCGATGGCCAGCCAGCCGACGTACGACCCGAGCGTGTGGGTCAACGGGATCAGCGAGGATCAGCTCAAGCGCCTCTACTCCGAGGAGGCCGGCACTCCGCTGCTCTCCCGGGCCACCCAGGGCCAGTTCGCCCCGGGGTCGACGTGGAAGCCGATGATGGCCAGCGGCGCACTGACCAACGGCTACACGACCGACACCCGGCTGGACTGCTCCTCGGCCTTCCAGGTCGGCAACAGGTCGTTCAAGAACTACGAGTCCGGTGCCTACGGGATGATCGGCTTCGACAAGGCCCTCGAGGTCTCCTGCAACACCTTCTTCTACCGCGTGGGCTACGACTTCTGGCGCCGCTACGGCAGCGACGTCAGCGACGTCAACGCCAAGGACCCGCTGGTCGAAACCGCGAAGAATTTCGGCTTCGGCAAGGAGACTGGCATCGACCTGCCCGGCGAGGCCTCGGGACGGATCGCGGACCGCAAGTGGAAGCGGGCCTACTTCGAGTCGCAGAAGGACTACTACTGCAGCATCGACGAGGACCCGCCGGATGGCACGAGCAGCTTCCTGAAGCTTTTCGCGCACGAGTTCTGCCTGGAGGGTTACGCCTACCGTGCGGGCGACGCGGTCAACTTCGCGATCGGGCAGGGCGACACCATCGTGACGCCGCTGCAGCTGGCCCGTGCCTACGCGGCGATCGGCAACGGCGGTGACCTCTACGCGCCCCGCATCGGCAAGGCGATCGTGGACCCCGAAGGCAAAGTGGTGCGCCGGATCAAGCCGCGCAAGCAGGGGACGGTGAAGATCCCCAAGGGCGTCCTCGACTACGTCGACAACGCGCTCAAGGGTGTCACCCGACAAGGCACGATGTCGTGGAGAATGGGCGGGTTCCCGCTCGACCAGGTCGAGATCCGCTCCAAGACCGGGTCGGCCGAGGTCTACGGCAAGCAATCGTCGTCGTGGGTCGCGTCGTACTCCGACGACTACGTCGTGGTCATGATGGTCTCCCAGGGAGGCACCGGCTCGGGCACCTCCGGTCCCGCGATCCGCAAGATCTGGGAGAGCCTCTACGGCATCGACGGTGAGACGGTGAACACCGCCCGAGCCGCCATTCCCGGTGTGGTCGGGCCGAGGAAGATCCCGACGTTCTCCCCGGACGGCTCGATCCTCCCGCCAGGCGTGAGGGGCAAACGATGAAACGTCGCGACCAAGGCCTGGACTGGGTCCTGATGACCGCCACGCTGCTCCTCGTCGTTCTCGGCACGGTCTTGGTGTGGTCCGCGACCTCCCAGCGGGAGGCGCTGACCGGCGGGGATTCCACGGTCTATCTCAAGAAGCAGCTGGTCAATGTCGCGATCGGTCTCGTGTTGATGGTGATGGTGCTGGCCACCGATCACCGATGGGTGCGGATCATCGCGCCACTGATCTACTTCGTGTCGGTGATCGGGCTGGTTCTCGTGCTGACGATGGGATCGGTCGTCAACGGCTCCCGCTCGTGGCTGATGTTCGGCGGATTGTCGATCCAGCCCTCGGAATTCGCCAAGCTCGCGGTGGTGATCGGGATGGCGCTGCTGGTGGCCGAACGCTCGGAGGGCACATGGAAGCCTCGGATCGGGTCCGGCGACGTGATCGGGATGCTGGCGATCGCCGGACTGCCCGCTGCGCTGATCCTGCTCCAGCCCGACCTCGGCACGATGCTGGTGCTCACCGCAACCGTGTTCGGGGTGCTCGCGATCGCCGGTGCGCCGCGGCGTTGGCTGGTCGGACTGTTCGCCGGCGGGGTCGTAGTCGCAGTGCTCGCCGTGACCGGTGGGTTGCTCAAGGACTACCAGATCGACCGGTTCATGGCGTTCACCGATCCGATGCTCGACCCCCGTGGCGCCGGCTACAACACTGAACAGGCGCGGATCGCGGTCGGCAATGGCGGCATCTTCGGCCAGGGCCTCTTCGGGGGCTCGCAGACGAAGTCTGGTTTCGTCCCCGAGCAGCACACTGACTTCATCTTCACGGTCGCGGGGGAGGAGCTCGGCCTGCTGGGGGCCGGCGTACTCATCGCCCTGATCGGCATCATCATCTGGCGGGCCCTGTGGATCGCCACCCACGCCACCGACATGTTCGGTCGGGTGGCCGCGGGCGGGATCGCCTGCTGGCTCGGATTCCAGGCCTTCCAGAACATCGGCATGTGCCTGGGCATCATGCCGGTCACCGGGGTTCCGCTCCCGTTCGTCTCCTACGGCGGATCGTCGATGTTCGCCGGCATGCTCGCCGTGGGCCTGTTGCAGAACATCCACCTCCGGGGAGCATCGGCACTGCCGACCAGATTCGTGCAGTCGCGCTCGCTGGTCAGTCGCTGACCATCCGACGTATCGTTGGCCGCTGCATCCCGTCCCCAACGTTCGCCTGAGGTTCTCTTGTCGTCCCCTCTGCCCCCCGAGTCGATCCGGCCCGAGTCGATCCGGCCCGAGTCGATCCGGCCCGAGTCAGTCTTCCCGCGGCTCGAACCGCGGCTGCCGTCTGTGCAGAAGCCCATCCAGTACGTCGGCGGCGAGCTCAACTCGACCCTCAAGGACTGGGACTGTGGTGCCGCGGACGGCCCGGGAGAGACAGTGCGGTGGGCGCTGATGTATCCCGACGCCTACGAGATCGGCCTGCCCAACCAGGGCGTCGCCATCCTCTACGAGGTTCTCAACGAGCGGGACTGGATCCTGGCCGAGCGCACCTATTCGGTGTGGCAGGACATGGAGCAGGTGATGCGTGAGGGCGACGCCCAGGGGCCGATCCCGCAGTTCACTGTCGACAGCCACCGTCCGGTGCGCGCCTTTGACGTCTTCGGTCTGAGCTTCTCCACCGAACTCGGCTACACCAACATGCTCAATGCTCTTTCGCTGGCGCAGATCCCGCTGCATGCGGTCGACCGCACCGACGAGGACCCGATCGTGCTCTCCGGAGGCCATGCCTCCTTCAACCCGGAGCCGATCGCCGACTTCATCGACGCGGCGGTGCTCGGTGACGGCGAAGAGATCGTGCTTGCCATCTCCGAGGTCATCAAGGAGTGGAAGTCGCAGGGACGCCCGGGTGGCAGGGACGAGGTCCTGCGCCGTCTCGCCATGAGCGAGAACGTCTATGTCCCGAAGTTCTACGACGTCTCCTACGACGACGAGACCGGGCAGATCGCCTCGGTGGCGCCGAACGTTCCCGGGGTCCCGGACCGGGTCCGCAAGCACACCCTGATGGATCTCGACGCGTGGCCCTACCCGGCCAAGCCGCTGGTGCCGCTCGCCGAGACCGTCCACGAG
>JAKDNC010000847.1 GCA_030452025.1 Nocardioides sp.
GGATGACGAAGAACCCCTTTTCCGCGAGCAGTTCGCAGAAACCCGGGTCCCACCAGTTCATCGGTCCACCCAGGCCCATGACGAGCAGGAGCGGCTCGTCGGACGGATCCCCGAACGTCTGGTAACACAGCTCGACTCCGGCGCTGACCGGTGCGAAGAGCTCCTCGGAGACGGGCGTCTTGGCTGGATTCGTCATGCTCACCATCAAACACGACGCGCTGGCTCGTCGCGCAATGACCCGGAGTCGGGCGTGAATCGTCCTACGGTGTCCGCGTGGGCACACTTGCGGACTTTCTCGCGCCTGAGGGTTACCGTCAGCCGGGTGCGCTGAGCCTGGTCAAGGAACTGCGGTTCCCCTCCGAGGCCGGCCGGGCGTTTCATCGCGCCCTGGTCGACCAGCGTGAGAACTTGGCGACTCCCTACGTGCGCCGTGTGCCCTTGCGGGCGACCGAGCCGGTGTTGCTCGTTCCGGGGTTCCTGGCCGGTGACTACTCGTTGCGGTTGATGGGCAACACCCTGCGCCGGCACGGGTTCCGGACCTACCGCTCCCACATCCACACCAACGTGTCGTGCCTGATGACCAACGCGGCGCTCCTGGAGCGGCGTCTCGAGGCGATCGCCACCCGGCGCCAGAGTCGCGTGCGGATCGTCGGGCACAGCCTGGGCGGGCTGCTGGCGCGGGCCCTGGCCGTACGTCGTCCGGACCTGGTCTCGGGGATCGTCACGCTGGGCAGTCCGATGATGGCCCCCGGCACGGCCCATCCCGTGCTGCTGGGAGCCGCCGACGTGCTCGTTCGGCTGAGCCGGGCCGGAGTGCCCGGGCTGATGAATGAGTCGTGCGTGGCTGGGGACTGTGCCCGCGAAGGATGGGAGGAGTCGCGCCGGGCGATGCCGCAGGGCGTGGGCTTCACCTGCCTCTACTCGCGCGGCGACGGGATGGTCGATCCGGAGTCGTGTGTCGACCCGCTCTCGGAGGCGGTCGAGGTGCGGGCCAGCCACTTGGGCATGGTGGTCGATCCGCGGGTGGCCGACATCGTGGTCTCGCACCTGACCCGACGCGAACGTGGCCTGAAAACCGCCTGAACCGACGCGACCGTGCAGGTGGCCTGCACGGTCCGCTGGCTCAGCTCTTGAAGTCGATGGCGCTGTAGTCCTGGAGCTTCTCCAGGCGGTGCTCGCTGGTGATCGAGCGGATCGTGCCCGAGCGCGAGCGCATCACCAGCGAGTGGGTGGACGCGCCGCCGGCGCGGTAGCGCACCCCCTTCATCAGCTCGCCGTCGGTGATGCCGGTGGCCACGAAGAAGCAGTCGTCGCCGGTGACCAGGTCGTCGGTGGTGAGTACGGCGCCCACCTCGAGGCCGGCGTCGACGGCGCGTTGCAACTCGTCGTCGTCGGTGGGCCAGAGCCGACCCTGGATGACGCCGCCGAGGCACTTCATCGCGCAGGCGGTGATGATCCCCTCGGGGGTGCCGCCGATGCCCATCAGCAGGTCGATGCCAGTGTCGGGGCGGGCAGCCATGATCGCGCCCGCCACGTCGCCGTCGCTGATGAACTTGATCCGGGCGCCGGTCTCTCGGATCTCTTTGATCATCTGCTCGTGGCGGGGACGGTCCAGAATCACCACGGTGACGTCCTCGGG
>JAKDNC010000848.1 GCA_030452025.1 Nocardioides sp.
GTGGGTCCCTCGGCTGGGCTTGAGCTTCACGTCGACCAGACTTCCGGCCCACACCCCGGTCGCGTTGATGACCTTCTTCGCGTGCAGCGAGTGGGTCGCACCGGTGAGCTCGTCGCGCAGCTGGGCGCCCGACCCGGTCGCCGAGAGCACGCGGGCGTGGTTGCGGACGTGCGCGCCGTGCGCGGCCGCCGTACGAGCGATCGTGGTGACCAGCCGGGCGTCGTCCTCGAGCTGCCCGTCCCAGGAGAGCAGGCCGCCACGGAGCCCGGAGCGGCGCAGGGCCGGCGCCATGGCCAGCGTCTCCGTGCGGGAGATCCGACGGGGCCGGGGAAGGGTTTCAGCGCTGGTGTGCGCGTTGCGGCGCAGCATGTCACCGGCGCGGAAGCCGAACCCGGCCAGAGCCGCCTGGGCGTGGGAGACACTCGACATCAATGGCAGCAGCATCGGCATCGCGTGCGTGAGGTGGGGCGCGGTGCGCTCCATCAGGATGCCGCGCTCGACGGCGCTCTCGTGGGCGACGCCCACCTGCCCCTTGGCCAGGTAGCGCAGTCCGCCGTGGACCAGCTTGCTCGACCAGCGAGACGTGCCGAAGGCGATGTCGTGGGCGTCGACGGCGACCACGTCCAGGCCACGAGAGACGGCGTCGAGGGCCACGCCGGCGCCGGTGACTCCGAGCCCGATGACCAGGACGTCGGTGGAGTCGGGAAGCCCGGAGGTGCCGGTGTGGATCCGGCCTTCGGAGGAGGTCACGGGGTCAGGGCTCCGATCACGAGCTGCTCGAAGGCGCCGGACAGATCGCCCTGGCTCACGTCGCCGTCGATCATGGTGTGGGCGGAGAGGGTCAGGCCATGGGCGGCAAGGACGAGGGTGCGGGCCAGGACTTCGGGGTCGGAGGAGCAGACCAGTCCCGCCTCCTGACCGGCTGCGATCCGCGGGGTGAGGAAGCCGAGGATCGCCTGCTGGGAGCGGCCGCGCCGGTCGAGCAGGTAGGGCAGCAGGAGCTCGGGATCGAGGTCGAGGATCCGTCGGAAGAGCGGGTTGGCGCGCAGGGCGTCGATAGCGGCGGTGATCCCGGCAGCGATCCCCTCGGGGGTGGGTTGCCCGTCCACCGGAGGCGGCACCGCCGCGAGGATCTCGGTCCACTCGCGGGTCATCAGGTCGGCGAGCAACGTCTGCATGTCCGGCCAGGTGCGATAGATCGTCATCCGGGAGACGCCAGCGCGTCGTGCGACGTCGGTCAGGGTGGAGCGCTTCCAGCCGACGTCGAGGATGGCGGCGCGGGCGGCGTCGAGATAGGTGTTGTGACGGTTGGACGTCATGTGTCACAGTGTAACGCATGACCCGTGAGATGCACCCCTCCCGCTGGGGTGACCCGGCCTCGGCTGCCCCGCTTCCCGCCTCGACCCGTGAGCTGGTCGAGCTTGCCCTCGGCATCCGGGAGACGACCACCGTCACCGAGGTGAGGCTGCCCGCCATTGGGCTCCCGCCGGAGCTGCTCGACGAGCTCCGCTCGATCCTCGGGAGCGACCACGTCCTCACCGACGACGAGCACCGCCGCCTGCGCACCCGTGGCAAGTCGACGACCGACCTGCTGCGCGCCCGCGCCGCCATCCTCGACGTCGGCTGGAAGCGCTCCAC
>JAKDNC010000107.1 GCA_030452025.1 Nocardioides sp.
CCGGGTTCGACCCGTTGCGCGACGAGGGCGAGGGATTCGTCGTGAAGCTCCGGGCCGCCGGCGTGAAGGTGTCCCACATCCGCGAGCCCGGAATGATCCACGGGTTCTTCAACATGGTCGGGGTCGGCACGTCGGGCCCCGGCGCGGTGGGCCGGATCGCCTCCCGGTTGCGTGACGCACTGATCTAGTGTCGGGGGCATGCCCGTCCAAGAGATCGAGAACCTGAGCGACGACGTACTCACAGCGCTCGCACACGTCCGCGCTGCTTGTGCGACCGGCGACGGACAGGACCCGCTCGACGAGGCCGCCGTGCTGGAGATCAAGCATCGCGGACTGGCCGGGGCCAGGCTCTGGATGTACGGCGACTCGGGGTTCGCGCTGCTCCACGAGGGCGGCGTCGACCTGGCCGTCGCCCCGGCCGTGCGCAGCTCCGGATTCGGCGCCGCGCTCGCCGACGCCGCGGCTCCGGAAGCCACGTCCGCGTGGTCGCACGGTGATCATCCCGCCGCGGCCGCGCTGGCCCTCAAGCACGGTTTCGACCGGGATCGTGAGCTCTGGGTGATGCGCCGTCCGACCAGTCTCGAACTGCCCCAATCCTCAACCCCACAAGGGATTCGTGGCTTCCGTCCCGGTGATGAGCCGGAGCTGCTGCGGGTCAATGCCGCCGCATTCGTCGACCACCCCGAACAGGGCGCCATGGATGAGGAGAACCTGCGCGAGCGGATGGCCGAGGACTGGTTCGACCCGGCCGGCCTCCTGGTCGCGATGGACGGCGACGTGATGCTCGGCTTCCACTGGACCAAGGTGCACGGTCCGACCACGGGCGAGGTGTACGTCGTCGCCACCGCCCCCGAGGCACAGGGCAAGGGGCTCGGGAAGGCGCTGACCCTTGCTGGCCTGCGCCACCTCGCGGGGGAGCTGTCGGAGGAGGGCGCCGAGGTGATCCTCTACGTCGAGTCAGACAACCTGCCGGCGCTTGCCGTCTACGAGGGTCTCGGGTTCACCCACGCGGACGAGGACACTCACGTCCAGTACGCTCGCCGCTGAGCGACCACCTGCTCGGGCTGGAGGTCTAGTCGACCTTGGCGTCCCGGGTGGAGCCCGGTCTCTTGGTCTCGACCTGCTGCGCCTTGGTCGGGGCCACGAACCGGTAGCCGACGTTGCGCACCGTCCCGATCAGGGTCTCGTGCTCGGGGCCGAGCTTGGCGCGGAGGCGACGGACGTGCACGTCAACGGTGCGGGTGCCGCCGAAGTAGTCATAGCCCCAGACCTCCTGGAGCAGCTGCTGGCGGGAGAAGACCCGACCCGGGTGCTGGGCGATGAACTTGAGCAGCTCGAACTCCTTGAACGTGAGGTCGAGGTGGCGGCCACTGAGCTTGGCGGTGTACGTCGCCTCGTCGACCACGACATCGCCGGAGCGGATGAGGTGGGCCTCTTGGTCGTCGGGGTTGCGAGTGGCGGCGAGCCGGCCGATGGCCAGCCGGATCCGGGCCTCGAGCTCGGCCGGACCGCAGGTGTGCAGGAGGACGTCGTCCATGCCCCAGTCGGCGCTGACCACCGAGAGCCCACCCTCGGTGACGATGAGCAGGACCGGTGCCTCCGAACCCGTCGTACGGATCAGGCGGCACAGGTCCCGCGCATGGGCGAGTTCCTGCCGGCCGTCGACCAGCAGCAGGTCCACGTCGGACGCCTCGAGCAGCGCACTGCCCTCAGCCGGCAGGATCGTCACCTGATGGCTGAGCAGGCCCAGTGCGGGGAGCACCTCGACCGAAGGTTGAAGGGCGCCGGTGAGCAGGAGCAGCGAGCCCATGGCACCTCCCTCCCGGAAACGTGGATGAGGCAGGATATCCGGCATGGCCGCTGAAACTGACAATGCTGCGCAGGGAGAGACGCAGATCACTGTGCGCTACTGGGCCTCCGCGCGCGCTGCGGCGGGCGTGAACGAGGAACGCCTTGACGTCGACGGACCGATCTCGTTGGCCGAAGTGCGCCGTCGGGCACTGGCCCTGCACCCCGACTCGGAGACCCTCGAGCGCGTCATCGGGGCATGCTCGGTGTTGCTCGATGACGAACCCGTCGGAAAGCTCGACCCCGACCGGGTCCGGGTCCACCCGGGGCGGTCGGTGGAGTTCCTGCCGCCCTTCGCCGGAGGGTGAAAGTGGGCAGAGTGAGCGTCTTGGACGGAGCCGGAATCGAACACAAGCTCGGCGAGAGAGCGACATTGCTCCAGTTCTCCTCGGCGTTCTGTGCGCCCTGCCGCGCCACCCGGCGTGTGCTCGGCGACCTGGCGGCCGTCGTGCCGGGTGTCTCCCACATCGAGGTGGACGCCGAGATGCACCTTGAGCTCGTACGCCGGCTGGGCATCGCCGGCACGCCCACCACACTGATCCTCGACACCGAGGGGCGTGAGGTGAACCGCGCTGCGGGGGCCCCGCGCAAGGAACAGGTCCTCGGCGCGCTCGCTGCGATGGCGTGACGCCGCGCCGGGCCCCGTCGTTAGACTCACGCCGACCCCGACCCGACGGAGTACCTGCGTGAGCAACCCCCTGAAGCGCCTCTATCCCGAGATCGAGGTGGGCGGATACAGCCGCGACGACAAGACGGCCGAGTTCTACGGCCGGATCAACGCGCTGCTCACCCCCGAGTCCGTGGTCGTCGACTTCGGCGCCGGGCGCGGCGGGTTCATGGACGACCCCGACTCCTACCTGCGTCGGCTCCAGCTGATCCGGGGCCGGGTGGCGAGGGTGGTCGGGATCGACATCGACCCGATTGTGAAGGAGAACCCGAGCGTCGACGAGGCGCAGGTCTGGCAGCCAGGTGAGCGGATCGACCTGCCTGACGAGTCCGTGGACCTGGTCTTCTCCGACTACACCTTCGAGCACGTCGACGACCCGTCGCTCGTCGTCCCTGAGCTGCAGCGGATCCTCAAGCCCGGGGGCTGGATCTGTGCGCGCACGCCCAACAAGTGGGGCTACATCGCCCTGGGTGCACGGATGGTCCCGAACAAGATGCATGCCCGCGTCCTCGAACGGCTCCAGCCCGCCCGCGCCGAGCGTGACGTCTTCCCGACCCGCTACCGGATGAACACACTCGGCGCGCTCCGCCAGCAGTTCCCGGAGCGCTGGTGGAAGGTCACCGGCTACACGGTCAACGGGGAGCCGGTCTACTTCGGCAGCTCGCGCGTGCTGATCTACGGGGTGTACGGCGTCTCGAAGCTCTTGCCACAGAAGCTGGGTGCGATGTGCATGTTCTTCGTCCAGAAGCGCCGAGTCGGCACGAACTGACAAACTGCTGTGTCGAGTCGGCACGAACTGACACCGCAGCCGAAAGTTCGTGCCCACGCGGGGGGTGTTTTAGTCAGCTCGTGCCGAGTCGACAGTCAGTAGCGGTCGCGGCGGGGATCGAGCCGATAGCCGATCCCGTAGGCAATTTCGACCGCGCGTCGTACCGGCCTGGAGGCACCCTTCTGCCTCGCCGCGCCGGCGTAGCGCGCGATCGACTTTGCCCAGCTCGCCTCCAGCACCGCGTCCGGATCCTGGTCGGGCAGCATCCGCCGCGCGACGTGTGACCAGACCTGGCGGTCGAGCCGGGTGCGTTGGTCAAGTCGCTCGAGGGTCGCGTCGTCGAGCTCCGAGGCCAGATCGGTACGTCGCCTGGTCCGGGTCGCGCGCTCGTTGACCCGGGTCTCGGGCAGCGGGCGACCGAGCCACTCGCCCAGTCGTCGCTGGGCAGCCGGGTCTTCGACGAGCCCGACATGGGCGAACTCGTCGATCCGCGCCAGTGCGACGTCCAACAGCTCGCCGTCGTGGCTCTGGGGGATGAACTCGGTCGTGGCCAGCAGCGGGTGCGGCCAGGCTAGGAAGCGGGTGATCGTGTTGTCGGTGTTGGGCGCGATCATCGACCGGTTCAGATACTCCCCGAACGGGAGCCGCCCGAGCCGGAACGCCGTACCCGCCCTGCCGTAGTGGCGCAGGTCGAAGTCGGAGAGCGACCTGCAGTGCAGCCACTGGGACAGGACGCGCAGCCGCGGGTTGCGCAGCATCGTGATGTGGTCGGCGCCGGGGTAGCGGACCATCGTGGTGCCCGGAGCGATGTGTCCGGCGACCAGTGTGGCGTCGGCGTCGAGATCGTCGGGGGAGAAGTGGAAGTCGGCGGCCACGCCCCGCAGGAGCTCGTAGTCGTCGTATCCGCCGACCAAGGACGTGTCGACGCCGCGGACGAGTACGTCGGGCTGCAGCGTCTCGACCAGAGCAGTGCGCAGGGAGGTGCCGGCGGTCTTCGGGATGTGGCTGAACACCAGCGGATTGCCGGGGGAGTAGTCGCGCAATCGCTCGTCCTCGTTAGTCGTCATCGACAACCTAACGCCCGGACGGGCCTCCCGTCACGGCCGTAGGCTGCCTCCCGTGTCCCAGGAGTCCCCGCTGACCGGCGAAGTCGACCGATCGAAGAAGCCACCGTGGTGGCTCTTCGCACTCTCGGGCATCGGCACCCAGTTCCTGCTGATGGTCAACGGTGTCATCGCCGCACGGATGCTCGGCGTCGACGGGCGTGGCCAGGTGGTGATGGTCGCGATCCTCGCCGCGATGGCATCCCAGCTCACGCTCGGCGGCAGCCTCCCCAACGCGATCACCCGGCAGCTCGCCGACCGTGGCGTCACCGCCCGGGACGGACTCCACGGGATGCTGGCGCGCTGGACGCTGTGGGGCCTGCTCGCCGCCGCCGTGGCCGGCGGTTACCTGGCCTGGCTGGAGCGCGACGGGAGCCGTACGACGGCCTGGCTGCTGGCGCTGCTGACGGTCGTCTCGGCGTTGCAGGCGATGGCCTCACGGATCCTGATGGGCGCGATGCTCGGTGAGGGCACCAACCTCACCCACGTCGCGTTGACCGGTGTGCTTCCCCAGGTCGTCGTGGTGGTGGTCGTCGGTGGCGCGTTCGCGGTCGGGATCCGGTGGAACGCCGTGGAACTGTTGACGGTCACGGTGGTCTCGACCGGGTTGGTGCTGCTGGCCAGGCTGAAGGTCCTGGCTGCTCCGACGCGTCGGCCCGAGGACCGGCTCGACCGGATCGAGCTGGCGCGGCTGGCCCGTCGTACCCACATCGGCAGTGTCGGTCCGATCGACGGCTTGGCGATCGACCGGGTCCTGGTCGGGTCGCTGCTCGGCAGCTACGCCCTGGGGCTCTACTCGGCGGCGTTCGCGCTCGGCGGGCTGACCAGCATCTTCGGGGCCTGCCTGGCGATGGTGGCGCTTCCGCAGATCACCAAAGCGCAGAAGGAGCTGGCCACCGAGCCGGCCGCCGTCCGCAGTTGGCTGGTGCTCTCGGTGCTGTTGATCGGCGCGGTGGTGCTGGTTCTCGAGGTGGGCACCGGCCTGATCATCCGGCTGACTTTCGGGGAGCCGTTCCTGCCTGCCACCGAGGTGTCGCGCTGGCTGATCGCGGCGAGCGGTCTGCTGGGTCTCCGGCGGGTGTTGATCTCGGTGCTGCAGGCGCGGGACCGGGGCGGCCTGCCGTCCCTGGTGGAGCTGGCGCTGACACCGGTGGTGGTGCTCGGGATCCTGGTCGCGGCGCACCAGGACAGCCTGGTCGCCGTCGGTGTGACGATGACGGTCGTGGGGGCGCTGGCCTGCGGGGTGTTGGGTGTCGCCGTTGCCCGATCCCGACCCGCGTGAACTCTGCCTGCTGCTAGCGTCCACCTGTGCGAATCGCCTTCCTCGGCAATGGGATGACCGGGTATCTCCACGCCCAGTATCAAGAGCTCCACCGCCTCGGGAACGACCTGATGGTGGTCCAGCCCGGACGCCCCGAGCTCGCCGTCGGCGCCATGCGAGACACGGACTTCTCCGGGATCGGCACTGAGGAATTCTCCGAGTACGTCGCCTGGGACGAGCACACCGACATGGGCGCGCTCGTCGCGCGGGTCCTGGACTTCGAACCGGACTCGGTCGTGATGACGTCGTGGAACTTCTCCCGCGCCTACCGCACGATCATGAAGCGTGTCCCCGAGCGCGTCGTACGCATCCTGGTCATGGACAACCTCTGGCGGGCGGCGCCCAAGCAGTGGCTCGGCCGCGCGACCCACCGGTGGTACGTCGACACGGTCGCCGATGCGGCCATGGTCCCCAGCGACCGGACCGAGTTCTATGCCCGACGACTCGGGTTCGCGGCCGCCGACATCATCCGTGGGTCGCTCTCCGCGGACGTGGAGCTCTTCGACCACGGTCCTCGCGACGGCGCGGAGCTCGCCTCGCGCGGTGCGTTCCTCTACGCCGGTCGGCTGGTCGAGCACAAGGGGGCGGACCTGCTCGCCGGGGCCTACAGCTTCTACCGGAGCCTGGTGGATGATCCGTGGTCCCTCGAAGTTGCCGGGATGGGACCGCTCGATTCCGCCCTGCGCGGCATCCCCGGGGTGAACCTGCACGGCTTCTGCCAGCCCGACGAGGTGGCCCAGATGATGCAGGAGGTCTCCTGCTACGTGCTGCCTTCGCGTATCGAGCCCTACGGCGTGGTGGTCCACGAGGCTGCCGTGGCGGGGCTACCTGTGCTCTGCTCCGACTTCGCAGGTGCTGCGGCCGGACTGGTCCAGGACGGACAGAACGGCTGGGTCGTGCCGGCCGGTGACGTGGTGATGTGGGCCCGGGCGATGGGCCGGATGAGCACCATGGGCTCGGCACGCCTGGGTGCGATGTCGGAGACCAGTCGTGCGATCTCGCGGCGACTCAGCCCGGCCGGCTGGGCGCTGAACCTGACCGAGGAGATCCAGCGGCGGAGGGCTGCGGGGGGCCGCCGGTTCGGGTGAGCGGTTTCGATACCGGATTCCCCGCCTACCCGGGGAAACTAGCACTCCCCGGCCGGAACATCCCCCGGGAAGTGCCGGATTCGGCCGGGAAGTCGGGCGCACGTCCCGCGATCGGGGCCAGCTGTGGTTTCCTGTGCCCGTGCCAGCCACCGTCATCGTCGAGCCGGATCCCGGCGGACATCGCTTCCAGGCCGTCGCCAGCGTTGCCCGGGTGTCGGCGCGCGACGGGGACGTCGTGCTGCTCACCTCCGAGGCCGGGGCAGCAGACGAAGCCTTCGGTGTCTTCCTCTCCGACATCGAGGTCGACGTGGCTGCTCGGTTCGGTGCGATCCATCCCGACACCAGGGAGATGGCCTACGCCGTCGCCGACCTCGCTCGCGATCGCGAGGTCGCGACCGTGATCGTGATGGACGCCGACCAGTCGCTGAAGAAGTGGTGGTACGTCGCCCGGGCGGCCTTCAAGGGCCTCGAACGCAAGCCACGGGTGATCTTCATGCTGACTCGCTACCCGGCGAGGCTCACCCTGCGGGACTCGTTCGGCTGGAAGCTGCGGATCGCCAAGGGCAGCCTGGCGCTGCTCTCCCGCGCCAACGGCACGGTGCACCGGTTCGCCGGGTTCGCCGGGCGTGATGACATGTCGAAGGGGTGGCTCGTGAAGCGCGCCCGCGACCCAGAGATCTGCCTGGCCCACTCCCGCGACCGGGCCCAACTCCGCGAGGAACTCGACCTCCCGCAGCACCGCCGGATCGTCGGGATCTTCGGGGTCCTGGAGGAGCGCAAGAACGCTCCGCTGATCCTTGACTCCCTCGATCGTGCCGGCCTCGAGGACGTCGACCTGCTTCTTGCCGGGGGAGTGCGCCCGGAGGTCTGGGCGTGGGTCAACGGGCTGCCTCCCGGGCGTCGTGCACGGGTGATCGTGCGTGACGGGTTCCTCTCCAATGAGGAGATGGACAGGCTGGTCGCGGCCGTCGACGCCTGCCCGATCGCGCTGACCAACAACGGTCCGAGCGGGATCATGGGCAAGGCGCTGGCCGCCGGCGTACCCGTGGTCACCACCGGTTCGGAGGTCCGCGCCCGGGAGGTCCGCGCGACTGACGGCGGCGTCGCGTGCGAGTGGAGCGAGGCCAGCATCGGTACGGCGATCCGCGAGGTGCTCGAGCGGGACCCGGGGGCGCCGCGGCGCAACACCGTTCCGCCGGCCACATCTGAGGCGTTCGCGGAGACCCTGCTTGGCGTCACCTCTGGCTGACCAGTCGGGCGAACAGGTGGGCGATCAACGGGTCGCCTCGACCGCCATCTGGGCACCGCCCTCGTCGGCGCGCTGATCCAGCCCGACGAGGGCCGCGTGGGAGCTCCGTCCGAGCTCCGTTCGGACGACGTCGCTGAATCCGGCACGCTCCAGCTCCGCGGCCAGTGTCGCGAAGTCATACACGTAGCCCTCGTGGTGGCCGAACGACGCGATCGGGATCCGGACCCAGTCCAGCGGGTGCTCGACGCTCAGCCCCATCTGCTCATAGACAGCGGCTTCGGGGTCCCCGGCCGGGGCACGGCCGGCGAGATACTTCTCCACGTGGCCGCGCAGGTCCGGCGTGATCATCCGGATCACGCCGCCGGGCTGCATGCAGCGGAACGCCTCGGCCAGCATCGCGCGACCCGCGGCCAGCGGCAGGTGCTCGATGACGTTGTCGGAGTAGACGAATCCAACCGATCCGTCCTCGAGCGGCCAGGTCGTCGGGGCATCCATGAAGTTGCGGGTGCCCGCATTGACGTTGGTGACCACCCAGCCGTGACGTTTGCCGAGCCCGCCGATCTCCAGCTTGATCGGCCGGGCCGCGGACTCGAGCGCCCTGGAAGCACGCTTGCGCGCCATCGGAGTGTTGACGGTGCGGACGGTGGTTCGTGCGACGGAACGCAGACGGGGATTCACCCGCGGCACAGTACGGGATAACCCGCCTGCTCGTGGGGCGTTCATCCTGGTGCAAGGATGAGTCGCACCCCACCAGACCCGCAGGAGCCGCCACGTGTCGTTGATCCACCGGTCGGCCGAGACCGCCGCCCGCCTGCTCGGGCGCCGCGGCCTGGAGGTACGCCGACACGCGGCCACCCGACGTCAGAAGATGCTCGCGATGCACGACGTCGACCTGGTCCTTGACGTCGGAGCTGCCGACGGCGGATATGGTCGTGAGCTCCGTTCCTGCGGCTACACAGGCCGCATCGAGTCCTTCGAGCCGCTCGCCGTCGCTCACGCGAAGCTGCGCGGGGCCACAGCCGACGAC
>JAKDNC010000849.1 GCA_030452025.1 Nocardioides sp.
CTCGGCGGCCCCGCACTGGAGTCCTTCCTCGAAGAGCTCGGGCACCTGCTCACCGACCAGGAGCGTGAGGTGCTGGCCGGAATCGTGCCGCGCATCGCGGACTGGGCCAACGGGCGGTCCGGCCGATTCGGCCTTGTGCATGCCGATTACCGCGCGGACAACATGCTCATCGACCCGGCAGGCGCGCTGCCCTCGCTCGCCTGCGACTGGCAGACCCTGACCGTCGGCTTGCCCGCCCGGGACCTCGGCGGCTTCCTTGCGTCGAGCCTCACGGTCGCCGACCGGCGGAGCGCTGAACGCGGGCTCGTCGCCGACTACCACCGCGCGCTCGTCGGTCACGGCGTCACCGGCTATTCGCTCGAGACCTGTTGGGACGACTATGTCTACGGCCTGCTCCAGGTCCCCGTGCTCGGAGTGTTCGGCTGGATGTACGGCACCCGGACAGAGCGGGGTGACGAGATGTTCGTGACGTTGATGCGCCGCGCCTGCCGCGCGATCGCGGACCATCGGGCGCTCGAGGTGGTCGACGGCGGGTGACGGAGGGAGGTGCCCGGGATCGCTACTCCCACCTACACACCACGGACGGCCTACCTGTGGCCCGCACCTGCATGCGCTCGTCGGTGCGCGCAAGCCCGGGCAGAACCACCGTTCTCCGAACGGTGGCTGTTGTGCTCGCTGGACCGACGGTGCAGCTATTTCTGGCCCCGAGGGCCGTATAGAAACAGTTCATCTCTCGTTAGCGTTGTAGATCACACAGCGATCGAAAGGTGATTTACAACTATGTCCAAAGTGCGGGTGGCCACGCTTCTCGGCGTGATGATGCTGGGGATATTCCTGATTGTCTTTCCTTTGGCGACAGGAATGTTCGCCAAAGTGCAAGGCGTGGAGAGGCTCACGAACAGCCTGCGGCCGAGCTTCGAGACGGCTGCATTGGAGCAGACGCGTACAGACCTCGACACGATGCAGGCTATGTCCGATCAGCTGCAGACTGAGACGTTGCCGGCCCTCCCTGGCGCGCTGGGAATGACGCCCGGTCAGTTTCAAAGCTATATGGCACAAAGCTTTCCGGACGTGTCCAGTGGAATCTCGCAGTTGGACACCATCATGCCGTCCTTTCAGGGGCTCGTAGGAGATCTGGAAGCCCAGCAAAGCAACTTCCATCGTGCGGACCAAGTCCCGACGGGCTTCCTGCCGAGCACACTGTTGCCCTACTTCTTCGTCATCCCTGGCGTGCTTCTGTTCGTGACCGGCATGGCAGGCTTGATCGTCGGCGGGCGCGGGGGCGCTGGCTGGTCCAGTGCGGCATTGGGCCTGAGTTTAGTGTTCGGCATCGTCTTCGTCGTCTCCCCGTTCGTGCTGTCCGTTCCGGCGAAGGCCCAGGTCGTCGATGACCTCCAGACCGCATTCGGTTCAGTGTTCACTAACGAAGGCGCCGCGAGCGTGCGCGCGGACATGGCCACCGTGCAGGATATGGCCGACCAACTGCAGTCGGAAACACTGCCCGCACTTGCAACAGGACTGGGTATGTCGGCGACCCAGTTCCAGGGCTTCATGAGCACCAACTTCCCGGCAGTAGCGGCCGGAGTCGCGCAGCTTGATACGGCACTACCAGGCTTTCAGGCGCTCACCCGCG
>JAKDNC010000108.1 GCA_030452025.1 Nocardioides sp.
GGACTCTGGCGCCCACGCCGGTCCCGCCGCGTCGGAGGTCGTCCCGTTGCCGGAATTCGTCCGCGTCTGCGCGGAGGCGCGTGGGTCGCTGACCATCGATGACTACGACGTCACCGATCCGATCGGCGGCTCCACAGGGGTGTTCGACGAGGTGGCGGCGCTGCTCGACGGCGAGCTCGGGACCCTTGCCGCGGCGCTCATCGCAGCCTCGGGGTCGCTGCCCTCGGACCCGGACCGCGCCACGAGCTGACCATCCTCATACCGGCACAGCCCGGCGTACCTCACGGCTCTCAGCCGAAGTCAGTACACGAGCGCCTGGACGTCTGCGCCGAGCGCCTCCTCGACGAAGACCGGAGCCCCGGCGATCCGTACGCCGGCGACCACCTGGTCCGGAACGATCTCACGTCGGTCGGCGCACTGCGTGCACAGCGTCACCTGCCCGGCCGCGAGTACCCCCGCCAACAGGTCGGCCAGGGGCGCGGCCAGGGGGAGTGCGAACTCCTCGGCCTTGCCGGGCACGGCGAACCAAGCGGCCTCGCCGGTCAACCACAGGCCGACGTCGACCCCTGAAGCGGCAGCTGCGGCCGCCACGGTGAACGCCTGGTTGCACCGCTCGGGATCCTCGATGCCACAGGTGACCTTGACCAGAAGCTTGCGACTCATGGACTCACCGTAGTCGGCCACTACACTGACCGCCATGCCGTTTGAGCTTCCTGAAGACCTGCACCCCGACTGTGGCCCCCTCGCCTGGATGCTGGGCACCTGGCGCGGCAACGGCCACGGCGACTACCCGACGATTGACCAGTTCGAGTTCGGCCAAGAGCTGATCTTCACCCACGACGGCCGCCCGTTCTTCCACTACATGGCACGCGCCTGGCTGGTCGACGAGAACGGCGAGAAGATTCGCGACGCCGCCATCGAGACCGGCTTCCTTCGTTGCCGGCCCGAGGGCAGGGTCGAGTTCGTGCTCACTCACAACACCGGCTTCGTCGAAGTCTGGTACGGCGACGCCGGCGACGGTCGTCTCGAGCTGTCGACCGACGCAGTGGTGCGGACCGAGAGCGCCAAGGAGTATCAAGCCGGCAAGCGGCTCTACGGCAACGTCGAGGGTGACCTGCTCTACGCCTTCGACATGGCGGCGATGGGGCAGGCCCTCCAGCCGCACACCTGGGCCAGGCTCCAGCGACAGTGAACGACCTCCCCGAGCGGCTGCGCGGCAGCGGGAAACGGCTCACGGCCCAGCGTGAGCTGATCCTCCGTGCCGTCGACGCGCTCGGCCACGCGACCCCGGACGAGATCTTCACCGAGGTGCGCAAGCACGTCTCGTCGGTCAACGTCTCGACGATCTACCGCAACCTCGAGGTCCTTGAGGAGCTCGGCCTGGTCCGCCACGCCCATTTGAGCGACCGTGCCCCGACCTACCACTCGGTGGTCGGCCACGAACACTTCCACCTCGTCTGCCGCAGCTGTCGCGTGGTGATCTCGGTCGACCCCGAGGTGATGGCACCGGTGATCGCCCGCCTGGGGGAGGACTTCGGCTTCGAGCCTGACATCGGGCACCTGACCGTCTTCGGGCACTGCGTCGACTGCGAAGCACCGAAGGACACGGCGCAGAAGTAGCCCCGGCCCAACCGCCGGAGGTGAGCGCGGGGACCGCGATTGTCGTCCCAGCGTTGCGAAACCCGTGGGTGACCACGCTCAGACGACAATCGGGGCGACAATCTGGGTACCGAGCTCGCGGGAGGAGCCGAAGGGGCGGGTACGCTGAATGATGTGAGTACCAGCCCCCTGATCAATCTGCCCGGAGCCGTCGGCGGAGACGGTCTCGACAAGGACGTCGCCGCCCACTACGGCTCGTTCAACAACGAACAGCGTGCCCTCGAACAGGGCGACGGGTTCGTCGATCTCTCCCACCGGGAGGTCATCCGGATCTCCGGGCCGGATCGGCTCACCTGGCTGCACAACCTCACCACCCAGCACCTCACCGCGCTCGGCGCCGGCCAGCCCACCGCCGCGCTGATCCTCAGCCCCCAGGGCCACGTCGAGCACGCGATGTACGGCCAGGACTCCACCGGCCAGGAGGGTGGCGAGGACGGCATCCTCACCCTTCACGTCGAGCCGGGCCGGGCCGAGGCCTTGATCGACTTCCTGCTCAAGATGCGCTTCATGATGCGTGCCGAGATCGAGGACGTCACCGACGAGGTCGCCGTGACCTGGCGTCCTGCCGCACGGGTCGACGCACCTTTCGACGGCTATGAGTTCATCCCGCGTGACAAGCTCGCCGCCTATGCCGACGCCGCCGGTCCGGCCGCCGGCACATGGGCTTTCGAGGCGCTCCGCATCGCCCGCGGCGAGGCCCGGTTCGGCATCGACACCGACCACCGGACGATCCCCAACGAGGCCGGCTGGATCAACACCGCCGTACACCTCGACAAGGGCTGCTACCGCGGTCAGGAGACTGTCGCCCGCGTGCACACCCTGGGCCGGCCCCCGCGCCGGCTGACCCTGCTCCACCTCGACGGGACCGAGAACCGTCTCCCCGATGCCGGATCCGAGTTGCTCAACGGCGACAAGGTCGTCGGCTTCGTCGGTTCGTCGTCCCGCCACTACGAGCTCGGGCCGATCGCGCTGGCCATGGTCAAACGCAACGTCCCCCTCGACGTGACGCTGTCCGCCGACGGAATCCCGGCGGCACAGGAGGTCGTGGTCGACCCAGAGGCCGGCCTGCACGTCCGTCCCCGGCTGCGCGGCTGAGCGTCCCGGTGCCCCCGGACTGGACTGTCTGACGAGATGAACTGGGAGCGCTACCTCGGCTGGCTCGTGCTGGGTTGGCATTTCCATCTGGGGGAGGTGGACCCGGACCGGGTGGCGCGGTGGCATGCTGGCCAGTGGCTCCCGACGTACGCCGACCTGGCCGACATCGAGGAGCGTGCGGGCCTGCCGCCCAAGGCGATGACATCCCTCGCGGGGCTGCTGCACGTCGCTGTAGAGGTCGCCGGTCCGAGGCCCGAGGTAGCTGACGAGCTGTGCGACGCGGCGCTTGCGGACGAAGCGACCGCCGCCCAGTGGGGCGATCTGGGCTGGTTGATCCGCACCCGACCGGAGATCGCACCGACCGGAGACGAGCTCAAGGAGCTGATCCAGAACCTGCTCAACGCGCTGCCGCGCGGGGTCAAGCACACCTACCGGCTGATGCGCGTCGCGACGCTCGACATCGCCAGCGTCCCGGAGCTGCGCGGCAAGGTCGTCGAGGGGATCCGCCTCTGCCTTGAAGATGTCGAGGGTCCTGCGTTCCTCGAGCCGATCGGTCTGCTCGACCAGCTCTCCACCCCGGAGGCGCATGCGCTGATCCTGGACCTGATGGAGCGCCCCCGGTCACGGCCCCAGCGCCGGTACGCCGCCGGGCTGGCCGCGCAGGTGCTCCTGCGCGGGGCGTTCAACGAGGCCGACCGGGGTCGGGTGGTGATGAACGTGCTGGCCGGGTGGCGTTCGGACCCGGTGGAGGCCGAGGCGGACCTGGGCCAGATCGTGGATGCCTTCCCCGGTGGCTTGGCGTCGGTCCTGCCACGCTCGGCGACCCGACGGGCGGAGCCGACCGCGGGCGGGGCCATGGAGCTCGATGCGGCTGAGGACGTCGAGGAGCCGGAGTCGTCCCGGGTCAGCAGGTGGTTGACCTCCCGGTCGCTCGCAGGCCTGGGCGACGGGTCGGGATATCTGGGCCCACAGCTCGACGACCTGCTGCGGCAGGCGCTGTTCTTCCGCAACGCCGAGCGCCGGCTGCGCGCGGGGCAAATTCTGAGCTCCTCGCCGTTCGGCTCCGCGGTCGCGGCCGGCCTGGTGGACCTCATGACGACGTCCACGAGGTCCACGACGTCCGCGACGGTTCGACAGCGCGCAGCAGCGTTGTTCAACAACGTGATCGGCGAGCGGCATCTCATGGGCGCGATCCCTCTGATCGACGACGACGACATCACGGTCGCCTCGAGCGTCACCACGGCGTTCGGGCACGCGTCGTACTCGGAGGTGGCCGACCAGGTGATCCGCAAGAGCGTCCCGGCCGAGCGGCTACCGAAGGGGCGGGCCTGTCTCTATGCGCTGGGGATGACCGGGTCGCCCGGTATCGCGGCGATGGCTGGCTCGTACACGGTGCCGCGCTGGCAGAAGCACACGGCCCGGTGGTGGCACGAGCACGGTGCGGCGATCTACGCCTGAACCGGGTCGGTGACGGAGTCGTCCTCGCGGCCGTAGTCGTCCTCGATCCGGCAGATGTCGTCCTCGCCGGTGTAGGCGCCGTGCTGTACCTCGACGATCACCAGTTCCTGGGAGTGTTCGTTGGTGATCCGGTGGGCTGCCCCGGTGTTCACGTCGACGGACTCCCCGGGGCCGGCGACGATCGTCTCGCCGTCGATGACGCAGGTGGCTATGCCGAAGATGATCACCCAGTGCTCGGAACGGTGCTTGTGGGTCTGGTAGGAGAGCCGCTGCCCGGGCTTCACCTGGATCCGCTTGACCTTGTAACCCTGACCTTCGTCAAGGACGTGCCACGAACCCCACGGACGCTCGGCTGAATCGAGTGCCATTCCTGTCCCATCGCTAGAGGTGCCTGCAGGGACAGCCTAGGGCGTGTGTCCCTGATCTGGTCGTCTGCTGCGCAGGAGTTGGTCAGAAAGGGTTACTGTCGCGTAGATCACACAACATTCAATTACCATTCAGTACACGGCGCCGGGAAACTCGCCTATGCTTCAAGTTGTCCGGCCCTCGGGGCCGCCGGACGGGGAAGGTTCCTCACATCAGGGGAACGAGGGGGTCGACGCCGAAAGGGTCGACGCAAAGCGCTTGATGCTCGACCGACGGGGAGACTCGGGTTCCCGGATCGCATGCATGCCTGAACCGACTGTGCCAATTCACAACAGGCACAGCCGGTCGGCAGCAGCGCCGGAAGTGCGGGCAGCGCACAACTAGGAGAAGTGTGCAATGAAGAAGATCCTCGCCATGGGAAGTGCGTTGGCCCTGCTGTTGCTGGGCCTCGCCTTCCTCGTCAGCAGTCCGGTGAGTGCGCAACCGGAAGCCGGCCCCGATGCGGCCGGATCGTCTCCGGACAACCCGATCGTGCTCGACTCGGCGGACGACGTCCCCGAAGGTGCGGTGCAGACGGGACAGACCAAGGACAAGTGTGCGACCACGACCACGTGGAGCCTGACCGAGTCCGCGGTGCCGGAAACCGAAACCCGTGAGACCCGCTACTCGTCCTACACCGAGCCGTTCGCTGGGGAGTCACACGAGGAGTACCAGTACTCGCGTCACGTTGAAGAGGTCGAGGGCACGCTGGAGCAGCGGTACGCCAAGACCATCGAGCACCCGGCTGTCCCGCAGGAGACGGCCAATCAGTACAAGTGGAGTCGCAGGGTTTACACCGTGCTCGCCAAGCCGTCAGTGCCGGGAACGCCTTCCCACTACGAATTGGAGTCCATCTGGCGCGTCGAGGGTGACGTGCCGGAGGGCGAGGGCTGGTCGATCTGCAACCAGCGGATCATCAAGGACCACGGCACGCCGTACACGAAGGAGTACCAGTGGCACCAGTTGATTCCCGGTACTCCGTACCAGCCTGCGGTTCGGCCTCAGTTTTACTACCAGAACACCGACTACCTGCCGGAGGGCGTATCTCCGTCCAACGAATGGCCTGCGGACGCCGTTGACGTTGCGGAGTGGAGGCGTGGTGGCAAGAGCGTGATCATCACCAAGCCCTACGAGAAGGCATGGACCGAGACGATCTTCTACACCGGCAAGCCCGATGGGTCGAACGACGAAGGTGATGCTGCCTACGTGACCTACCCGCCCGGTGGTGGCTACAGCGCCTACGGTGAGTCACGCTGGAAGGACGGCATCGAGCCCGCTGAGGCCTACGACGAGTTCTACAACGGCGAGCCCGAGAACACGCGGAGCGAGGACGACGCAGCCTGGGTGACGTACACGCCCGCGGGTGATTGGACCCAGTCGGCGCAGCGGACAGTCGTCGACGAGGAAGCTCGGGAAGGCTTCTGGGCGTACTTCGTCCTGGGTGGCGAGGTCTCGCTCGCGGAGGACGACGCCACGTGGGTCATCGATGAAGATGCACCGGTCGAGGGCTGGGTGAAGTTCGACGAGCGCATGGTGTCGGCCGAGGACGGCGTGGACGAGGTCGTGACCTACTACTCCTACAACGACGGCAAGGAGTGCGGGGTTCCGCCGACGGAGGAGCCGCCGACGGACGTCACGCCCACGGCTGACACTCCTGATCAGCCTGCCCCGCAGGCGGAGCCCAAGCCGAACGGCGTACTGCCCAACACGGGTGGACCCGACGCGATGTGGGGCGCCCTCGCGGCCAGCCTGATCGCCCTCGGCGGCGGACTGCTGCTCTGGCGACGTCGCGCGGTCTGACCCTTGCAGGCGAGAACCCCTGGTACGCCCATCGCCGGGTCAGGGGTTGTAGCCGGATTTGGGAGCCCCTTCGGCGCGCGGGTGCGCTCACGCTCCGGGGTTCGGCGACGGCTCCTCGCGTGCCCTTCTGGCCGAGGCGACGTCATCGACGATGACCGCGACGTGCCGGACGCTGGTGATCAGGGACCCGTAGATCGGCCACAGCTCACCGGCATGGCCCTCCTGTGGGGTGAACTCGTCGGCGAGGCGATCGAGTCGGTCGCGAATCGGCTCCACCTCCGCGTCGGGATCCTCGATGGAGCGACCGGCATCGCGGACGATGTCCACCCACTTCCTTCGGAAGTCCTCGTCCCACTCGCGTTCGGCGTAGGTCGCCTCCCGGACGGTGCGTGTCAGGTGCCGAAGATGCGAGACGCCTTCACCGATCCGGGCGAGGATGTGCTCGTAGTCGACCTCCTCGCCACGAGCCTGCGGCGCCCTGCGGCGGCGCTCGGCGAGGATCGGCGTCCAGATGCGCGGGTTCATCCGCTCGCTCTCGCGCGCGAAGCGCACCGTCTGCCACGCTGAGTCGAGCTCATTGTCGAGAGCGTTCATCTCGGAGAGCCACGCGTCGGCGTGATCGGTGGACCAGGTGCCCTCCAGCTCCTCGGCCATGTCGACGAAGACCTTGCCCATGCGGCGGTTGATGTTGTCCACGTAGCGGGCTGCCTGCTGGTTGCGCAGTGGTGGAATCAGGGCGAGGTTGACCACGACACCGACCAGGACGCCGAGCCCCACCTCGAGGAGGCGGTCGTCGAGCAGCGGGGCCTGGTCACCGAAGCCGCTGCCGAGGATGAACACGGCCGTGGTCGCGATCGCGATCCCCTCGTCGCGCAGCCAGGTCAATCGTGAGCCGAGGAGACCGACGAAGAGGGCGAGGGCGAAGGTCCACAGGTGAACCCCGAGGAGCTGGCCGATGACGAGGGAGAGCGCCACGCCGGCAGTGGAGGCGACCGTGGTCTGCGCTCCCCGGGACAGCGACCGGTAGACCGTGGCGTGCACGGTCAGCAGGGCGGTCCACGGCGCCAGGAACGGAATCGGTGAGTCCAGGACGTGTATCGAGAGCCACCACGCGGCAGTGGCGGCAACGGTGCACTTGATGATCTGGATCAGGTCGGTGATGAACTCCGGCGAGCTCAACATCTCCCGCGCTCTGCCGGCGCGCGTGCGAGGGTGCGCACCTGCCTTGCTGTCCATGATTTGTCCTTCCGTCGCGGCGTGACCTGCGACTACCGTGACAGGACGCTAGCCGTTGTCGGCGGGGGCGCCAGAACTGACCTTGCCCATCCGTGCTCGATCAGGCTTTGCGCAGACCCCCAATACTGGTCATGACTTGGTCGCTGAGATTGCCCAGACTCGCGGTATCCCATCAGCAGTGCCATTTCGAGCAGGGAGTCCGAAGGTGACGTGTCCGCGCAGCGCTCTGGCCCCAATCGTTCTCACGTCGACACTCGCGCTCCTGGCTGGATGCTCGAACTCGTCCACCAGCGGCGGCAAAGCGGACCGGGAGTTGGGGGTGGAGGTGAACGAGGACAACTGCGTCACTCCTGAAGGCGTCGACATGTGCGAGGCGCTGGCGATGGAACAGGTGGCCGCCGAAGGCATCGCCACCGGATCGAGCGTGGAGCTAATGACCAGGGGAGGGGACCCGCTCAACACCTTCGTCGGTGAGGGCGAGCTGGTGCAGGCAGGTGATCAGTTCGACGTCGTGTGTGTCACCGAGGACGACTACGGTCGCACCACGGTGGGCGTCCTTCTCCCGCCCGAATTCGACCTGGGCCACGTCGACGCCGACGCCTGGGCTCCGGGCAAGGTGGAAGGAGCGAATCTGGTGCCCGTCGCCTTCTTGGTCGGAGACGGCATTGACGACGTCGAGACGGTGAAGGAGACGTTGGGGTCGCAGCTGGCCGATCAGTTCGTCGAGCTGGATCCGCGAAACTCGTGCGAGGACCACCGGGTCGTCTGGGACAGCCTGGACAGGGTGGCCATTCTGGCTGCCTCCTGATCGCGAGCAGTCCCACGTGAACCGGGCCGCCGGCCCCAGCCTCGAAATCTCAGCATCTCAGCGGGAAATCGTGACGCCGCCGTCGACGACGAGTGTCTCGCCGACGACGTAGTCGCCGGCGCGGGATGCCAGGTAGATCGCGGCGCCGGCCATGTCCTCGGGCTCGCCGATCCGGCCGGAGGGAATTCCGGCGCTGATCTCGTCGCCGTGGTCGCGCGCCTCTTTGTTCATGTTCGAGGCAAAGGCGCCGGGAGCGATCGCGCTGACCACGATTCCCTCGGGGGCCAGGCGGACGGCCATCCGCCTGGTCAGGTGAACGACGCCCGCCTTGCTGGCGTGATAGCTGTAGGTCTCCAGCGGGTTCACCGAAAGTCCGTCGATCGAGGCGATGTTGATGATCTTGGCCAGGTGGCCCGCCTTCCTGCCCTCGAGGAGCAACGGCTTGAGGGTCTGGGCCAGGAAGAACGGCGCCTTGAGGTTGAGGTCCATCACCTTGTCCCAGCCGGACTCAGGGAACTCGTCGAAGTCTGCGGCCCAGGCGGCGCCCGCGTTGTTGACGAGGATGTCGAGTGACTTCTCGT
>JAKDNC010000850.1 GCA_030452025.1 Nocardioides sp.
TGCCTCCGGAGCCGAGGTCGGGCCGCTGCACGGGCTTCCGTTCGCGATCAAGGACACCCACGCGGCGGGAGGCTGGCCCACGACGTTCAGATCGCCAGTGATGGCCGACAATGTTCCCGAAGCAGATGAGCTGATCGTCGAGCGGATCCGTGGCGCGGGTGCGGTGCTGATCGGGAAGACCAACGTGCCGGAGTTCGCGGCCGGGTCGCACACCTTCAACCCGGTCTTCGGGACCACCCGCAACCCATGGGACACCTCGCGGTCGGCGGGCGGCTCGAGCGGTGGCGCCGGGGCCGCGTTGGCGACCGGAATGGTGCCGCTGGCCGAGGGGTCGGACATGGGTGGCTCGTTGCGCAACCCGGCGTCGTACAACTCGGTCGTCGGCTTGCGTCCCTCACTCGGGCGGGTGCCTGAGTGGCCGCTCTACAACCAGTGGGAGTCCACGTCGGTCGGCGGGCCGATGGCGCGCAACGTCGGAGACCTCGCGCTGTTGCTGTCGGTTCTCGCCGGGCCCGACCCACGGGCGCCGCTGGCTCTGGGCCAGCCCGGCTCGTCGTTCGCGCCGCCCGTGGCCGGATCGCTGGCGGGAGTCCGGGTCGCGCTGTCGGTGGACCTCGGCGGCGCGTTCGAGGTCGACCACGAGGTCGCCGCGATCATTGCCGCGCAGGAGTCCGTGCTGGCCTCGGCCGGCGCGGTCGTCTCGGCTGCGCATCCTGACCTCTCGGAGGCCGAGGCCGTCTTCCGCACCCTGCGGGCGTGGCACTTCCAGGCCAAGCTCGGCTCATTGCTGGCTGCCCACCCCGGCGAGTTCAAGGCCTCGCTGGCCGACAACATCCGGGCGGGGGAGTCGTTGACCGGCGCCGACGTCGCTGCGGCGTACACCGGGCGCACGGCTCTCGCGGAGAAGATGCGGATCTTCTTCGAGTCCCACGACGTCCTCGCGCTGCCGGTCTCCCAGGTGCCGCCGTTCCCGGCCGAGGTGGAGTTCCCCTCTGCGATCAACGGTCGCGAGCAGGAGACCTACCTCGACTGGATGCGCTCGGCGTACTTCATCACCGTCACCGGCTGCCCGGCGATCTCGGTCCCGGCCGGCTTCACTGACGATGGTCTTCCGGTCGGCATTCAGTTCGTTGCACGGCACGGTGGGGAACGTCAGCTGCTCGAGGTCGCCGCGGCGTTCGAGTCGGCCACCGGGTTGTCCGAGCGTCGCCCCCTGCTCTGACCCGTCCCGTCCTCTCCTCGCGTCCTCGCGCGCCAGCTGACCAGACAGGGCACACTGGGGGCATGCTCTACGAGGTCCTGTATTCGGTGGTCCCGCCCGCTGCCAAGTTCGTGTGGCGACCGACCGTGCTCGGACTCGACAACATCCCGACCACCGGCGCAGTGATCCTGGCCAGCAACCACCGCAGCTTCATCGACAGCGTGGTGATCCCGATCGTGGTCCCGCGCAAGGTCGTGTTCCTGGCGAAGTCCGACTACTTCACCGGCACCGGCCCCAAGGGCAGGTTCTTGAAGGCCTGGTTCGAAGGTCTCGGCATGTTGCCGGTCGACCGCGATGACGCCCGTTCGGCGATGAACAGCCTCGACACCGCGCTGGAGGTGCTCGGCCGGGGCGAAGCATTCGGGCT
>JAKDNC010000851.1 GCA_030452025.1 Nocardioides sp.
TGGCTCGGCCGGCGGACTCTGCGGATCAAGGAAGCGTGCCCAGTTCCGCGCAGACACGCCTGACACCTGGGTGAAATCACCTCCAACAACGACACCCCGACGCGACGCGTCGATGGCCAGCACCCCCCAGAACCTGTCGAACCGGGGGCGGAATGCGGACTGGACTTCTCCGTCCGCGGCACTAACTCTGACCACCTTGATCGCCGTGTCACCTTTGTATCCGGCGTGGAACCCGAAGTAGACAACACCCTCGAAAAACTCGATGGCCTGGATGTCACCCATGGCCCGCTGGTGCCAGATTCGTGCTCCTGAGCTTGTGTTCCACGCTGACGCGGTGTTCCCCGTCGGACCTCGGCTACCCCCGGCGCCGTACAACCTGCTGCCGTCTGCATTCACCTCGAGCCCCAAAGTTGGACGCGCTGAGGCGATGAACCCCGGACCGACAAGCGCCCCAGTGGTCGCATCGAGGCCGGCGACTCCCACGCGGCCTTGCCCACCAACGCTGTCGAACCGTCCGCCGATGTATAGCCGCGGCTGCCCTGGCGCCTTGGCGAGTGCCACCACGCGGCTGTTCACACTGGGGTGAAACTGATTGTCGAGCACGCCGGAACGCGAGAACTTGGCAACCCGCTGCCGAGGCTGGTTTTCCACGCGGGTGAAGCCGCCGCCCGCGTAGACCGAGCTGCCATCCACCTCGATGGCGCGCACTGCGCCGTTGAGTGTCGGGTGAAAGGTCGGATCCACGGCTCCACTGGTCAAGCTCACTTTTGCCAGCATGTCCCGTCGAGTCCCGCCGACGCCGGTGAAGTCGCCGCCGATGTATAGCGACGTGCCGTCTGTCTCGAGGGCACGCACGATCCCGGGAGTGTTTGCCTGCCAAGCGGTCAGCAAGTCCCCGGTGACCATGTCGAAGGCAGCCAGGTTGGTTCGCGTCGCTGTGAATCCGGCAGGGCCACGAGCGGTCGTGAACGTCCCGCCGACGAAGACGGTGCTCCCGACGATCTGAGTCGCATAGACGCGACCATCCACCCCCCAAGATCCTTCGGGAGTGTCGTCGACGGTCGCTCCGGCGACGTTGATGCTCGACTGGCTGACGACGCTGGCCGAAAGCGCCAGCGCGAGGGCTACCGCCCAGCGGAAGATTCTGGCTGGCGATGACTTCACTGTCTGCATCAGGAACTCCCTCATCCGGACACAGCTGCGGGGCAGCCGGCTCCGGTTCTGTTCCTACTCTGCTGTGGAGGATCACATTTGCAGTCCCAAAATGGCACAATTACCCCAATCTAGGCATTCCCTCCTCCGGCTTGGAGGGCTCGAGAAGCCGATGCACGGCCGTGACTCACCCCGGCGGAGCCCGAGCTCCTTCCACTGGGTTGCCGCCGCCCTCCGGCGCCCGGCGTACGCGCTCGCCGATCCCTACGCCAGTCCTTGCGAGCGGGCGTACGATCATGCAGGCGGGTCAGGTCCATTGGCTCTTCCTGCGTGGGACCTATGGCGCCGCCGGACGCGAGATCCAGTACTGGGTCGTCGCATACCCCAACTCTCGGAGCTCGAGGTGCACGATGAGACCAGGACCGTGACCGCGACGAATGCGCTAATACGGGTGGCAAGGTTGGGCCAACTCATAA
>JAKDNC010000852.1 GCA_030452025.1 Nocardioides sp.
GGCGCGCGGGCAGATCCGCTTCACGATGGCCATGAGCAGGCTGGGGAACTTGTTCGCCACCGTGAGGATCGGCTTCCACAGGGCGAACATCGCCGCGTCCATCGCCTTGGACTGCTTCAGGCCCGCCATGCCGCGCATCCAGTGCGGGTAGGTGGCGATCACGCTGCGGCGGAAGAAGGGACGGCCGATGACGCGCAGCGGCTTGGGCAGATCCACGAAGGCGTTCTCGAAGGCGTCGAGGATCTCGCTGATGTTGTGCACCGCCGCCTCGGAGGCCGAGAGCTTCTCGCGCCAGCTGTCGAGGTAGGCCTGCACCTCACCACGGGTGCGCGGCACGTCGTCCATGTCGATGGGCTGGAACTGTGCGGCGATCGCCATCTGCGACCAGTACTCGTTCTCCTCGTCGCGGGAGAGCTTGCCGGGGCCCATCTTCTCGTAGGTGTAGAGGATGGAGTGCCACGCGGTCACCAGGATCCACAGCTGCGAGGACGGCTTGTTCGCCTCGTAGTCGTTGCCGGTCACCGGGTTGACCCCGTAGGAGCGGTCGTGGACCTTCATGAGGATGTCGGACATCCGCGTCACGGTCTGCGCGTCGGCGGCGAGGACGGCCGCGAAGTACTCCATGGTGCGGTCGTAACGGATGGGCGTGCGCTTGATGACCTGGCCGGACTCGTCGACGGCGGCGACGAGGTCGGGGTCCAGGTGCTCGATGGTGACCGCGCGTGCGAAGCCGTGCAGGGCCGAGCCCGGGAAACCCCAGACCTTCCAGGCGACCGAACCGGGGCCGAAGAAGCCCTCGTCGGCGCGGTTGAGCTTGTCGTTCTTCCCGCCACGCTCCCCGCGACCTGCGGACTTCTTGGCGGAGGACTTCTTGGCGGCCCCCTCCTCCGGCGCCTCGCTGGCCGAGTTGCTGGCAGAGTGATCGGTTGCTGCCGCGTCGTCAGTCGCGGTCTCCAGCAGGTCAGTGTCGCCGCCGGTGTAGGGGCAAGACATGGTGTCCTCCGTCATGTAGTCGTGTATCTGTAGCGCTCGTCACAGAATGATAGCCGAACGGAAATCTTTATGGAAGCGAATTCGGCAAAGAATTGTGTCGGACATCACTCAGGGACCCCGATCCCTGACCCCCACCTACCGGTCGAGCGCGTGACTCCCCGCAACGCCGCTGGTCCGGCCGCCGTCCCCGTCGCCGTCACTGTCCCCGTCCCCGTCGCCGTCCCGCTCGGCGACCTCCTGGTCGACGTGCTCGGCCACCTCGGCCGCCTCACGCACCGTCCGGGCGCGTTCCACGTCGCGGGCGAACTTGTCCTCCGCCTTCTCGATGGCCACGGTGTCGCGCGCCTCGAGCTGCAGGTTCTCCTCCGCCGGCAGCCCCGCCTTGAGCTGGCGCACCCGCTCGACCTCGCTGTCGACCACCGCGCCGAACAGCAGCACGATGTTCACGATGAACAGCCACAGCATCAGGATCACCACGCCGGCGAGCGTGCCGTAGGTGGCGTTGTAGTTGCTGAAGTTCACCACGTAGAAGAAGAACGCCAGGGACGCCAGGATCGCCCCGCCGATCGCCAGGACCGCACCGGTGCTGATCCAACGCATCCCACGCACCCGGATGTTCGGCGTGGTGCGGTAG